>JBGMRK010000030.1:0-19721 GCA_048061375.1 Longimicrobiales bacterium
GGAGCCCGTCCTCGAGGAGATCCCCAGCGCCCTGATCGGCCGCTGGACCACCACGGATGCCCGCTACGCCGACCGAGCCTTCGAGATCACGCCCGAGACTTTCTATTTGGGTCAGGGAGATGGCCTCTTCGTCTCCTACCAGATCCTTCGGATCCGGCTCATCCTGCGCAAGAACCGAGATCCCATCCACTCCGTCGAGTACCGGGACGAGTCGGGCGATGAGACGTCCTTTCAGTTCCTCGTTTCGGACGAGGACGGCGGAACGATTCGCTTCACCAACCAACAGGAAATGGTGTGGCGGCGAAGCCCGGAAGTCCGGGTGCCGTGGGACCAACTTCTTCGAGGCCGCTGACCGGGATCAGCCCTTCTTCGCCGCCTTCTTGCGAGCGTGGGGCTCGAGAAGCCGCTTTCTGAGCCGGAAGCCACCCGGCGTTACTTCGATCAGCTCATCGTCCTCGATGAACTCGAGCGCCAATTCCAGTGTGAGCGCACGAGGGGTTTCCAACTTGATATGCTCATCGGACGATGCGGCTCTTATGTTGGTGAGCTTCTTAGCCTTGCAGACATTTACGTCCAGGTCGCCGGGGCGCACGTGCTCGCCAACGATCATCCCTCGGTAGACCTCGTCTCCGGGCGAGACGAACATCGTGGCGCGCTCCTGCAGGTTGAAGAGGGCGAACCCGACCGCCGCTCCCTCTCGATCCGCCACCATGACGCCTTTCCTGCGCCCTTTGAGCACACCCGCCCACGGTCCATATTCCAGAAACTGGTGGTGAAGCATGCCCTCGCCGCGCGTGTCCGTGAGAAACTCCGACCGGTATCCGAACAGCCCCCGGGCGGGAATTTTGAAACGGATCCGCACCGGCCCACGCCCGCTCGGAACCATGTCGAGCATTTCCCCGCGACGCGCCCCCATCTTTTCCATAACGACGCCGACAAACGCCTCGGGCACCTCGGTCACCACCTCCTCGTACGGCTCCACCGTCTGGCCGGAGTCATCCTTCTGGAGAATGACCTGAGGCCGGGAGACCTGGAACTCGTACCCCTCCCTCCTCATGGTCTCCATGAGAATCGTGAGGTGGAGTTCCCCCCGGCCCGAGACTGTGAAACGGTCTGGAGCCTCCGTATCCCGAACACGCAGCGCGACGTTGCTCTGCAGCTCACGTGTGAGCCGGTCACGGATCTGCCGCGTGGTCACAAACTTTCCTGAACGACCCGAGAACGGTGAGTCGTTTACGCTGAAGTCCACCGAGAGCGTCGGTTCCTCAACCGCGATCCCTCGTAGTCGTTCCGGGTGATCCGGGTCGACCGCGGTCTTGCCTATTTCAACGTTGGGAAGCCCGGCGACAGCGACGATGTCTCCTGCGATGGCGTCCTCCACATCGATCCGCTGGAGCCCTTCGAAGGAGTAGAGGCTCACGACCTTGGCCAGTTCGAAGTCCGTCGCTGGCACGGTTCCCGGCTCGCCTAGGGGCAGAAGAGCGACGGGCTGCCCGACGTGTACCCGTCCACGCTCGATCCTGCCGATTGCGATCCGTCCAACGTAGTTGGAATAATCGAGGGTCGAGACCAGCATTTGGAACGGACCATCCGGGTCCACTCGGGGCGCGGGAATGTAGTCGACGACTGTGTCGAAAAGTGGATCGAGGCCATCGCGCTCATCCTCGAGCGTCCGGGCGGCCCAACCATCGCGGGCCGACGCGTACAGAAACGGAGCGTCGAGCTGCGCATCCGTGGCATCGAGCTCCATGAAGAGCTCCAGCACCTCGTCGTGGACTTCCTCTGAGCGCGCGTCGGGTCGGTCCACCTTGTTGATCACCACAATAGGCAGCAATCGCAGGTCCAACGCCTTGCGGGTGACAAAGCGCGTTTGTGGCATCGGGCCCTCGGCCGCGTCCACCAGGAGCAGGACCCCGTCTACCATTCGCAGGATGCGCTCTACCTCGCCGCCGAAATCCGAGTGGCCGGGCGTATCGACCACGTTGATCTTCACGTCGTTCCAATAGAGCGCAGTGTTCTTTGAGAGGATCGTGATGCCCCGTTCCCGCTCGAGGGGATTGGAGTCCATCACGCGCTCCTGCACGACCTGGCCCTCACGGAAAACCCCCGCCTGGCGGAGAAGTTGATCCACGAGCGTGGTCTTGCCGTGATCGACGTGCGCGATTATCGCGATGTTTCGGATCTGCATACCGCCTCGACGTTGACGCGTGGCGTCCAGCTGGCCGGACGCACGAAGCCCGAAAAAGTAACAGAAACCAGGAGGTGGAAGGACCCCGCGGCTTGCGCCGGCGGAAAAAGCGGTACGGCCCTTGCAATACCGTCGGATAAACGAACTATCCAGCGGAGGCCCCATCCGCCATGAACGACTCACGAGCACCGCAGCTCCGCCTACCAGCCGTCGGGAAGTCGCCGACCCACCTCTTCCTGTCGGTCGCATTGACCCTGGCCCTTCAAGCGGGTACCACCGGCGTATCCGCACAGGTACGCGTCCGAATAGTGGCGCGCATCGTCTCCGACGAGTACCCGGTCCGTCGGGCGGCCTTGGCCGAACTCCGGAGGATGACCCCCCGACGCCGCAGGATGCTCACGGCCCCGCTGGTGAGGCTGCTAGCGGACCCCACCGTACGGCGCGACGCCGCCGGAGAGGCCCTGTCGCTTATTGGCCCCGGCGCCACCGGCGCGCTGCTGGACGCCCTCGAGGACCCCGATCCGTCCGTGCGCATGTACGCCGCTGACGCCCTCGGCGGTGTTTGGCCCGCATCGCCCTCGGTGGTACGCGCCCTGATCCGCCGGGTCCGCGATCCGGACCGCGCGGTTCAGGGTCGGGCCATTCAGGCATTGGGGCGTATCGGGCCGGCGGCCGCGCCATCTGTGCCGGCCCTGCTCGACGCGCTGGAGCGCCGGGGGGACCGGCCAACGGCAACACTGGTGCAGGCGCTGGGAAAAATCGGGCCGTCGGCCATGGCCGCGGTGCCCACACTGATCGAGGTGCTCGAGGATGATCCGTCCTCTGTCGCCGTGGTCGCTCAGGCGCTGGGCGAGTTTGGCGACGGGGCACGACTGGCCGTCCCACAGCTCCTGAGCGCTCTGGCCAGAGCGGTGGCCAACCCCCGCAACCCGAGCACGGCATCGCAGGCCCGCGACGTAATCGTCGAATCGCTGGCCCGCATCGGCCAATCCGCCGCAGGGCCGCTCAGGGCGGCCCTCACGGATCTCGACCCCGCCGTTCGTGAGGCCTCATCCGAGGCTCTGGGACGAATGGGCGTAGAGGCACTCGACGCGCAAACCGACCTCCAAGACCGGCTCGGTGATCCCACTCCTTCGGTGCGCGCCGCAGCTGCCGAGGCCCTTGGGTCGTTGGGCTCCCAAGCGCTCGGCAGCGCCCCAGCCCTAGAGGCACGGCTGGCGGACACCAACGCGTTCGTGCGTGCCCGTGCAGCCGACGCCCTGATCGCGCTGGGTGACCCGGGCTCGCTCGAAGCGGTGGAGCGCTACCGTGCTAGTGAGACCTCCATCGCAGAAAGCGCCGATCCCCGCGCCGAGCTTTGGGCCCTCGACCGCATAAGGGCTTCGAGGCCGGCTACGTCGCGCTACCGCCACGCGCTCGAGTTGGCACGGGAGGTCACACTTCGAACTGAGAAGGACGTGCAACTGAGAGTGACCGTTCACTCTGGGCCGGAGCGTCCCGACTTGCTGTCCGTGTGGCGAACGGAAGGAGACAGCCTTCGCCACCTACTGTCCTGGGAGGCCGAACGAGCCGCGGGATTCGCTCCTCCGCACACGTTCACCTACCGGGGGGTTCTCTTGCTTCACCTCCAGCTTCGCTTTCTCGGTACCGGACAGCTCCGTGAGGACGTGGTCTACCATGTATCCTCCGACGGAGCCCTCCACAGAGTTCAACTGTCCGCACCTGGTGAGCACTACCTTCCCGCCCTGTTCCCCGGGGAAGGGATTTGGAAGAGTCCGAGCCTCGACTTCCGGGCGGATGTCATGGGGTTTTCGTTCGGCATTTGGCGGGAAGGTGATACCAACTGCTGTCCGAGTGGCGGCCAAGTGCAAGGTGTCTTCGAGTTGCGGGGCGCCGCCGTGTTGGATCCGACCACCGGAGCGTACCAATCGACCTATAGGATCACCCCAGTGAGCTTCACCCGCCTGCCGCCCGGCAGTGGGTGAGTGGGGCTGTTCTCGACCTCAATTAGAAAATACTGGACTCACCTCGCAACCGACCCTTAGTTTTGAGTGAGGATTCAAACACACCCTTCATCCGTCTAGATGCCCTTGCTAGCACTCATCGCCCTGGTCGGAGTCCTGTCGCTCCTCGTGGTCGTTCTGGCCTCGGTCGCGTACCTATCCCTACCGTCCGGGCGAATGTGCCCACGTTGCGGGGTGCCCACGTCTGCGATCCTCTTGGAGTCTTGGTGGCAGCGGCCCGCCTCGCGCTGGCTGCGCTGGCGGTGGTGCTCGCGTTGTAGCTGGGAGGGCGTAGGGCGTAGGGGCCCGGACGTCGGACCGCAGGATGGGCCGGTGGACCACGAATCGGGATTCCGCTGGCGGCGCGATGCGTCCGAACAGGTTCCCGTCTTCCACTGGCGGGACAATGCGGAGAATCCACCAGATCACCCCGCGGGCTTCCGTTGGTCCACCACAGCCGATGACGATGGCACACAGGAGACCGACAGCCTTGACGAGCCCTCCCAAGACGGCACGCCGGGTCACCCGTCGGGCTTTCGCTGGGGGGGACCGGGTGACAACGCCCCATTGTTCCTGTGGGGACTCGGAGCGCGTAGGCAGGGCGGCGAGATCAACGCGAACCTCGTTAGCCGACCGAATGAGCCCTGGTACTTGAGCTGGCTACCGCCGAGGAAATCCTCCGGTTTCCGCTGGAAGCCGAAGGACCACTAGCGGATCATCAGCCGACGGCCCGCTACGAACCACGCAGCGTACATCCGGCGCTCCGATTCGTGAACTCAACACCGTCGATGCCTGCCTCGACGTGCCGGATCCCCGCCACGCCGGAGACACGGCAGCCTTCCGGCGCTTCGAGCTGATCGCGGTGCCGCGTCGTATCGGCTCACTTGCGGCAGTTGCAAAGAAGTATTCGCGGCACCGCGAGCGCCATGTGGTCCAGGGACCCGAAGCGGAAGAGGCGCGTACTGTTTGAGGGCAGCGTTCGGCAAACCAGCGGAGAGAGTGGTCGTGGGGCGTCTACAAAACAAAGCGGACCGAGAAGCGCGAATCGGCTCCCCGGCCCGCTCCGCCCTGGGGCAGAACCCTGCGATACTGCGTCTACGCGTCCTCGAGCTGGATGTACCCCTGTTCCTCGAGAAGCGTCCTGAGCGTAACTTCCCGCTCAGGCAGCGAGGTCTTGGCGATCATCCTGGCAAGTTTGATCCGGTCGTCCTCGGATACATCATCCAGGATATTGATCGGTGCGCCATAACGCAGAAGGATTCGCTTGGCATCCACTGCTACTGAATCGGACACTGAGCCTCCCTTTTGCCGCCTGTAAGTGCTTCCGGATAAGGCGCTAAACCTAACGGGATTATACCACTTATGCAATTTCGTACCCTAAGGGAACAGCTTTTGGAAAACCCCGGCTTGGACGCCTGAGATTCATGCCCAGGACGCTTCTGACCTTTTTCTTGGCGGTGCTCTTCCCCGTCATGCTGGGCGTAGCGGTGTCGGTTCTCTTCTTGAAACAGGCTCAGGCCGGCATTCAAATCCGTTCGGACCGGCTCATGTCTCGGGCGGGGTCGTACTTCCTCGCGCGTGAGCTAGATGCAGCGAAGGCCTCGCTGGCTCCCCGGGCCGAGGCTTCATCCGTGCCGAATCCACCCACGCCTGCTGTCCTCCGCGCTCTGTCGGGCGATACCGCCATGGCCATCGCTGCGGAGAATGATGAGCTACGCATCACGGTGCTCCTCTCAGACAGCGGCGTGGTCCGCGGAGCAGCCGGCCGCCTTCCCAACGAGTTCGTAGACGCTTTCCAATCCGTCACGAACTACGGCCTCTCCGTCTATTTCGGGGGCAACCGGGTTCTCTCCGCACAGCCTCGTCTGGGCCCGAGTGTCTTACCGGAAGACGTGCTCGCCGAATTGGGCCGGGGTGTCGAGTCGGTGACCACATCGATTCAGAGCGGCCCAGCCGTGGCCACCAGGTTCGGCGGCGCATCGGGAGCGGTGGATGGGCTGGTATTGGTAGTAGGAAAGACCGAGTCGCGAGATGCCCAGACCCCACTGGCGCCGCCACTCGTTGGGCTCGCCATGATCCTGCTGCTTTCCCTAGCTGCTGTGTGGTCGGTCCAAGGCCGAGCGTCGGTGGACGACGGAGCGCATCAGCCGCCACTGATGCAGTCCGTCCTCCTAGCGTTCGTTCCGGTGCTGGCAGGTGTCGCTCTGCTGACGTCGCTCGACCAGGGGTTTAGAAATACCGTGGAGCAAGCCGTACGCGGAGACCTGGCGCGGGCATCAGCGCTGCTCAGGATCAGCGGTGAGGATGCTTCCACGGAGGCGGCGTGGGCCCTCGGGTTCGACGCCGAACTCATTGATCGGGGAGTCGTGCTGGCCTCGACCATCGATGACCCGGAATCACGGGACCGGGTGGCAGCCATCCGGCCACCACCACCAACCTTCTCGGCTACGGGAAGAGTCGAGTTGGCCGGAGTAGAGCACAGTTACATGGCGACTCGGCCGAGCCGCGGTGGCATCATGGTCCTGCTGGCTCAGGGGCCCCACGCGCATGCAGCCGAACTCCGGTTTCGGCTGGTCGCCGCGGGGTTACTCATGGCGATCCCTCCCCTGCTCTATCTCGGGCTCCTGGTGTTCGCCTCCAACAAACCAACTGCCACGTTCTCGGAAGACGTAGGCTAGGCCCCTGTGCGCGACAGGCTGTACTTCTTCAACAGGGGCCCCTAGTTCATCACCTCGTCGTCGTCGCTGGGGGCCGGCCACGGAGCGGAGAGGGGGAAACGAGGCACTTCGACCTGAAATTCCTGACCGTCCTCATGGACGAAGGTGTAATACCCCTCCATGAAACCGACCGGCGAGCGAAGGACGCAGAAGCTCCGGTACTCGTGCGTCGTCCCCGGCATGAGCATGGGTTGTTCTCCAACCACCCCTTCCCCGTCGACCTCGGAGTCGATGCCGCCGGCCTCGTGGATTCGCCAGTGCCGGAAAAGCAACTTGGCGGGCACCGCCCCCTCGTTCTCCATGAGGACGTGATACATGAAAACGAATCTCCCTTCGCCCGGATCGGATTGGGCGAGAGAAAACCTCGGCTGCACGCTCACCCGAATGCCTTGCGTAATCCGCTCGTACTCCATACGCGCAGAATACGATGTTGGATGGGTGGTCGGAAAGGGGGGGGTGAGGCGGACACCGAGCGCCGGTCTACAAAAGCGTGATGCACAAGGCGAAGTGGGTTACTTTCAGAGGAGAGAAGCCGAGGCGTCTCCGTGACCCTCCTTTCAGGGTTCCATACTTTTCCGATGGACATGAAGATGTCTCCAAGGAGGTCCAACCCCCTCTCACGGTCGGTCGAAGACTATCTCAAGACCGTCTACGGCCTCACGGAACGGGGCGAACCAGCCTCCACAAGCGCGCTGGCGGAGGCACTCGACATCCAACCGGCGTCCGTGACAGGCATGATCAAGCGCCTGGACGAGTCAGGCTTCGTGGAGCACGTCCCCTACCGCGGTGTCCGTCTAACCGAGAAGGGATCCCGAGAGGCGCTCCGGATCATTCGCCGCCACCGTGTGCTGGAGACGTACCTCACGGATTGCCTCGGCTACTCGTGGGACGACGTACACCACGAGGCCGAACGCCTCGAACATGCGGCCTCCGACGAACTGATCGATCGCATGGCCGCCGCGCTCGAGGATCCGAGTCATGATCCCCACGGCGCCCCCATCCCGACCAGTGGGGGTGAGATCGAATTCACCGACTTCGCCTCGTTGGCCGACGCCCCCGAAGGCGTGACCTTGGAGATCAAGGCCGTTCAGGATGAAGACTCCGACCGCCTGCGTTACATGGAATCCCTGGGCCTCCGGCCCGGCGTGCTGGTCACCATCGTGTCCCGAGCTCCTTTCAACGGGCCAATGAGCGTATCGGTCGAGGGGGGGGCAGAGGCAACGGAGGAGACGATCGCCTACGACCTTGCGCAACGCATCTTCGTGGGCCGGTCGGTTTGAGCGGAGGCGAGGGTCGGTGAAAATCTTCTACTGCGATCACTTCGTTCTTCCGCTGCCGGACGGCCACCGGTTTCCCATGGCTAAATACTCCCTCTTGCGGAAGCGCGTCGACAACGCGGGGCTCGGCCAACTGCGGGTGCCCGAGGGGGCTGACGACGAGAAACTGCGCCTCGTCCACGAAGCTCCCTACGTCGAGCGTGTTCGGGCCGGTCACCTCTCCGTTGATGAGGTGCGCCGGCTCGGATTTCCGTGGTCGTCCGGCCTGGTCGAGCGCTCACGGCGATCCGTAGGGGGGACGGTTGCGGCAGCCCGTGCGGCACTTGCCGACGGCGTGGCGGTGAACTTGGCAGGCGGTACCCATCACGCCTTTCCTGATCGAGGAGAGGGCTTCTGTGTGTTCAACGATGTCGCGGTGGCTTCCCGGGTGGTCCAAGGAGAAGCAGCCGCCCGGCGCATCGCCATTCTCGATCTCGACGTGCACCAAGGAAACGGTACGGCCGTGATCTTTTCGGACGATCCATCGGTGTTCACGCTCTCCGTCCACGGGCGGAACAACTTCCCGTTCCGCAAAGAAACAAGTGACCTGGACCTCGAATTGCTGGACGGAGCGGGTGATGATGCCTTCTTGGACGCCGTAGGCCGTGGCGTGACCGAGGCGCTGTCACGCGCCCGGCCAGACCTGGTGTTTTATGTGGCGGGCGCCGACCCGTTCGAGGGAGACCGCTTGGGCCGCCTCGCCGTGACCAAGGCCGGGCTCGCGCACCGGGACGAACTCGTGTTCGACAGCTGCGCAAGCGCCGGTGTTCCGGTCGCGGTCGTCATGTCGGGGGGTTATTCCCAGTCGGTGTCCGACACCGTCGACATCCATTTCGCCACCGTCGCGGGAGCCTCGGCTTTGGCGGCCGCCGGAGCCGTCGTTGGTGCCGGCCCGTGAGCATGCACCCGGCCTTCACCGCGCTCGACGCCATCGCCCGCACGCGTCTTGTACACGAGCCCACGCCGCTGGTATCCGCGCCGAGGCTCGCACGGTCGCTCGACCGCGGGAGCACCACGATTCTCGTTAAGATGGACGCCGAGACAGGGTTCGCCCTGGGCGGAAACAAGGTCCGGAAGCTCGAGTACGAGCTCGCCCCGGACCGGCTCGCGGGCGTCACATGCGTAATCACGGTAGGCGGGCTGAACTCCAACCATGCGCGCGTTACGGCAGCGGCAGCAGCCCGTCTGGGCCTCCGCTGTATCCTCGTGTTGAACGGCGAACTCCCGGCGGAACCGACCGGCAATGCCATCCTCCACCTCATGTTCGGAGCCGAACTCCGCATGGTGGAGACGCGAGAGCAACGCGATGCCGTGGCCATCGCCGAAGCGAGGGACGTCGAGACGGCGGGAGGCAAGGCGCTGTTCGTACCGTTGGGGGCGTCCACGCCGATCGGCACGCTCGGCTACGTGCGTGCGGCACGCGAGTTCGTGGGGCAACTCGATGCGGCCGATCCGACCGGAAAAACCTGGATCTTCGTCTCGGCATCGTCGTGTGGAACATTGGCCGGCCTCGCGCTGGGCTTCACGCTGCTGGGACGCGACGATATCCGGTTGGTGGGAATCAGCCCCGATGTCACAGAAGCGGAAATCCTCGGCCTGACGGAGGGACTGAGCACTGCAGCCGGCGGACTCCTGGGCTGGCGGGGCGAGTTGTTGCCGGGCCTGGTGTCGATTTCCGACGCCTACGTTGGCCCGGGATATGCTCTACCCTCCACCGGCTCCCGCGAAGCAACGGAGCGGTTTGGCCGCGCAGAGGGAATCGTCCTCGATCCAGTGTATACCGCCAAAGTTGCGCACGGGATGATCGACTGGCTTGGAGGCGAACGTATTTCCGCCCCGGATCGTGTCGTGTTTTGGCACACTGGAGGGTACCCGACAGTGTTTGGGTGACCAGCCCGGCCCGCCCTCGTCTCATGATGTGGCGCTTGAGCAACGAATCACTCCCACCTTATGTTGTGCCAGTCACGACGGAGTTCGCCCCCAGGACCCCGGCCGAATCACATGCAAGTAGTCAACCAGTTACGAAGAGTCCCGCTGTTCAAGGATCTCGACGAGGAAAACCTCCAGCGCCTCGCCCTCGCGTGCCGGACGGTATCCTTCCCTCCGGAAACCAAGATCGTGAAGATGGGCGAGCCCGGGCATTCCCTGTTCTTGATCGCGAAGGGATCGGTGCGAGTTCTGTACCCCGCGCGCAGCGCCGACTTCGAGTTGGCCCGGCTGGAGGGCGGGGAGTTTTTCGGCGAGATGGCGTTGCTCAATGAGATGCCCCGAAGCGCGACCGTCGAGTCCGTGGATGACGTGGAACTCCTGGTGCTCGAGAAGGACGACTTCCGTCGGATCATCACGGAGTCGCCTCCGGTGGCGCTCCAATTCCTCGAGATACTCTCGCTGAGGATCAGGAACGCCGACGAGCAGATCAGTGGCCTGAGTGAAAAAGCCATGCGGGATGCCCTAACCGGACTGCTCAACCGGAGGGCGTTCCGGGAGCGATTGAGAGAAGAAGCGGATCGCTCGATCCGCTACGGCGACTCGTTCTCCCTCATCCTGCTCGATCTGGATCGGTTCAAGTCGATCAACGACACGTTTGGACACGATACGGGCGACACGGTGCTCGCGTGGGTCGGCCGGCTCCTCATGGAGCACACTCGGGCCGCCGACGCTCCGTGTAGGGTCGGTGGCGAGGAGTTCGCCATCCTGGCGCCGGCGACCAACGCTGAGGTGGCGGCCGCGCTCTGTCAGCGCCTGGTGGAGACCGTGGCTGAAGCCAAACCGCCCGTGGACTTCGAACTACGCGTCACCATGTCGGCGGGGTACGCCGCCTGCCCCGGGCACACGACCTCTCCCGAGACGCTGTTCAACATCGCCGACCAAGCTTTGCTCAAGGCAAAAGCAGAGGGCAAGAATCAGTTCTGCCACCCCACGGCTCCCAGCGGTTAGGCGGCCTCAGG
Source organism: Longimicrobiales bacterium (assembly GCA_048061375.1). Lineage (GTDB taxonomy): Bacteria > Gemmatimonadota > Gemmatimonadetes > Longimicrobiales > Gaopeijiaceae > JACZXQ01. Next base: position 11,173 of record JBGMRK010000030.1, read on the forward strand.
ACTCTTCAGAGTTTTCTGAATCGCACCATTCGCAGGGGCGGATCGACGGAGGCGTAGAAGTAGAGCCTGTTCTCGCCTTCCACCACGACGTTTTTCTGCCGGCCACGCGTCTTTGGGTAGTCGACGCCCTGCCGACTGTCCACCATCAGCACCTCGCTCTCCCCGAGCGCACCCTCGAGTTTCACGATCTGCGTCTCGAGACCATCCAGCAACGCCTGCTCGGTTTCGCCGTGCACATGCCCTTCGGCCTCGGAGGTCAGGCTGTATTCTTCGACGGGGACGTATCCGGCGTGAAACTCGTCGGTGGACATCGAGAACGCTCGACTTCTGCGAAATGCGATCTCGTTGAGGGCGATGGGGTCGAACGCGATCTCGACGCTCTCAACGCTATCACCGTATTGGCGCACGATCATGGTGACGAGCTTCGGTGTGAGGGCGTCAACTATGCTTGAGGAGATCGGCCAGCTCCTCCGGAGTGAGCTCATCCTTCAACCGCGAACCCATACCTCTGGGCGAGCGAGAGTGACGGCCCCGCTTGGACGAACTGCTGGAGTCGGCCTGTGGGGTTCCGGTATAATCGAATTCGGTCAAGTGGACTCGCTCCACGCGCCGGCCCAGCCGATGTTCGATCGTCCTAAACGCACCCAGATCGCCCGCCGTGAGGAATGTCACCGCCGTACCCTCGGCGCCAGCCCGGCCCGTACGCCCGATCCGGTGGATGTAGTCTTCAGGGTCGAGCGGCACGTCGTAGTTTACCACGTGGGTGATGCCCTCCACGTCCAGCCCTCTCTGCGCGATGTCCGTGGCTACCAGCACTCGTAGTTGGCCCTTCGCGAAGCGGTCCAAGTTCTTCGTCCGAGCCTTCATGTGCAGATTCGAATGCATGACGTCGGTCTTGACGCCTTGCCTATCAAGCCTCGCCTTGAGCGCGTCCGCTCCGGCTTTGGTACGCGTGAAAACGAGAACCTGCTCCCACTCAGCCCCGTCAAGCAGGTTCAATAGCAGATCCGGCTTTTTTTCGGGCTTCACCGAGTAAACCAGCTCAGCGATACCTTCGGCCGTCGTGCCCGACGGGGCCACCTCGAGCCATATGGCTTCCTTGGTGATCCGTGTGGCCAAGTCGTGTACGCCGTTCGGCATGGTGGCGCTGAACAGCATGGTCTGCCGCTTCCTAGGGATTTCCCGCAGGATCGACTCGATCTGGGGCCGAAAACCCATGTCCAGCATGCGGTCGGCCTCGTCGAGCACCAACACCTTGACCGTGTCCAGCTTAGCCTTGCCGCGCCCCATGAGATCCAGAAAGCGACCCGGTGTCGCCGTGATCACCTCCACACCGCTCGTGAGAGCCTCGAGCTGGGGGCCGTACGCCACACCACCGTAGATCGACGCAGATCGCAGGTTGGTGCCCTTCGCGAAACTGCTGGTGTCGTCACAAACCTGCTGAGCCAGCTCGCGGGTAGGGCACAACACCAGCACCTGGAGCCCCCCTCCAGACTCGATCAACTCGAGGCTCGGAAGCATGAAGGCTCCAGTCTTGCCGGTACCCGTCTGAGCGATGCCCACCACATCAGCACCGTCGAGCAGGTGGCGTGTGGCCATTTTCTGGATGGGCGTCGGCTCCTCCCACCCGAGCGCTTCGACCGCGGCCAGGCGTGCCTCGCTCAGGCCCAGGTCCGAAAACGAGGCGGGCGGAGTCGTCGATTCTGTCACGGACCTCTCCTCTTAGGTCTACGGGCGTTAACGGCGTGTAAGTTTACCGGAAACCCGGTAGATTCCAAGCTTCCCACCACCGCTGTGACGGATAGGCACACATGCTCGACCCGACACGAACCTCGGTCCTTTTCGTCTGCCTGGGGAACATCTGCCGCTCTCCGCTCGCCGAAGGGGTCATGCTCCGTCATCTCTCGGCGGCCGGGGTCCATGGGTTGGTGCGGGTGGATTCGGCCGGTACCGGGGCTTGGCACGTCGGTGATTCTCCGGACCCACGGGCCTGTGCTGTCGCCGCGCAGCACGGAGTGATCCTAAACGGAAGCGCTCGCCGTGTCGTACCCAAGGACTTCTACGATTTCGACTACGTCCTGGCGATGGATGGAGCGAACCTGCGGGATCTGGAATACTTGCGAGCGGCGTCGGGAGGCGACGCCCATGTCGCGCTGTTCCGCACCTTCGATCCTCTCGCCGAGGGCAACGCCGACATTCCAGACCCCTACTACGGTGGCTCGTCCGGATTCGAACATGTCTATGAGATCGTGGACCGTACCTGCCACAATCTGGTCGAGCGTTTGAGCGGTGGGTTGAAAAAGGGGTGACGGCCTTCCCCTCGGATCTTGAGCACGCTCAGGCGCCCTCGCGTTGCCGGCCTATTCAAGTTTCAGACAGCACAACTCTTACGGCGGTGGCCATCCGCTCGATCCCGCGCTGCAGCGTAACGTCGTCCGTCGCGAAGCTCATGCGTACGAAACGGTCGTCTCCGAACGCGACCCCTGGGACCAGGGCAACGCCCGTCTCCTCGAGCAACCAGGAGCAAAACGCCGTTGAGCCCTCGCAACCCTCCCGGTACGCCGCATCCACACGAAAAAAGAGATAGAACGCCCCGTCCGGCGACAGCCAGGAGAACTCCGGCAACAGATCCGACATGAGGTCGACGGCGAGATCGCGCCGGCGCTCGAAGGCGGCCACCATTTTCGCGACCGCGGCCTCTGCACGATCACGGCTGCCGAAGGCCGCGAGCGCGGCTACCTGAGAAGGAGTGGCGGCGTTGGACGTCGTGTGGCCCTGGAGCGCGACGACCTTCTTCACGAGCTCCGGCGACGAGTACAAGAATCCGATGCGCCAACCGGTCATCGCGAAGCTCTTGGAAGCTCCGTCCACGAGCACGAACGGTCCTAACGCGTCTTCTGGAAGCTCGAGTATACTCGGCGCCGCCAGGCGGTCGGATCCATAATAGATTCGGCGGTAGATCTCGTCGGCGATCAGCCAAACGCCTCGATCCTTCGCCCAACGAGCGACCGCCTCGAGATCATCGGACGAATACACGGCTCCCGTAGGGTTTCCGGGCGAGCAGAGGATGAGACCCCGCGTTCTGTCCGTTGCGGCCGCATCGAGGTCGGCGGGGGTCAAGCGGAAGTCGTTCTCTTCGGCACCGCGCACGAACACCGGCTCGGCTCTGGCCAAGTAGACCATCTGCGGGTAGCTGGTCCAATAGGGCGTTGCGACGAGTACGTCGTCGCCTGGGCCGAAAAGCACGAAAGCGGCGTTGAACAAAGCCTGCTTCCCCCCGGACGTAACAACGACATCACCCGGGTCGATGTCACGCCCCGCGACCGAGGCGATGTGATCTGCGATAGCGGCCCGCAGTTCGGGCATGCCGGAAGCTGGTGTGTACCGGGTCTGGCCGGCTCGAATTCCCTCGATCGCCTGATCGGAGATGAAGGAAGGCGTATCGAAGTCCGGCTCTCCAGCGCTCAGGTCGATGATATCGCGCCCCTCGGAGCGCAGCCGCTTGGCCAGCGCGCTCACGGCGAGAGTCGCCGACGGTTGCAGTCGAGCGATGTTGGAGCTGAAGGTCATAGTCTAGGCGCTCTGGCAGCGAGGACTCGATTCGCACCCCATCGGTAACGCAATCCCGCAGGGAAGGCCGAATATCGAAGCCACTCGACCGGGGATCAAGTCGAACGCCATGTTGCTCGGACCGGGGCCCACGCACAGATTTGTGCATGGCGGAGAACCGGGCCCTCTTCTTCTTCGATTATGTGGACGCCACATCCTGGGTTGTGGAGCTTTGGCTGGCTGAGGTATTGCCACTCGACGGCATCACGCTTGATCGGCGTCCGTACGAGCTAAGGCCTCCGCCCGAGGCCTCCATGGCTCCTACCGACCCCCGTTGGGCCACAACTCGTTCGTGGGCCCAACCAGCGCTGGAGGCCATGGGTCGAACGCTGGCGAGCCCAGCCCTCGTTCCGTGGACGAGAAAGGCCCACGAGTTGGCGCTCCACGCCGCCCGAGAGGGCTGTTACGAACAGGTCCATGCGGTCCTCTTCGAGATGTTTCAAGAGGGCGGTGTGGATATTGGTAGAATCGACGTATTGGTTTCGATCGCCGTATCCGCCGGCCTGGACGCGAGCGAATCGAAAGCTGTCCTCGATGTCGATCGGTACGCCGACGAGGTTTGCGAGGTTCGGCGAGAAGCCGAACGGATGAGCGTCCAGGCGACTCCCACCCTCCTCGTGGGCCACGAGAGGCTTGAACGTCCCAACGGATTCGACGAGCTTCGGACCTTCTTGACGTCACTCGGCGGTGCGAGCTGATCGCTGGCATCCCGCGCGCAAAGCACATGGGTCAGATGGCAGAATACCAACGCAAGACCGTTCTCGCTCCCGGCGAGGTCCTCAGCAAGGCGGACGAGTTGCTTCCCAAATGGATCGGGCTCAGCCGCTCCAAGGCCTCATCTCACGGGGCCACGTTTTCTGGCCCCGAGGGCACCGTGACCCTGTCGGTCCACCGGCACGGCCCACACACGGACGTGCTCGCTTCGACGGACCGCTTCCGCACGTCCCGCATGGACTACGAAATTCAAAAGTTCCTCACCGAGTTGCCCTACGAGCCGGGTGACCGGGGGGGCTCCGGCTCTGGGGATCCTTCCTGATGGATTCGTTCGAAGATCTAGGCCTCCGCCCAGAGTTGGTTGTAGCGCTCTCTGCCGAGGGCATCGAGGTGCCGACCGCATTTCAGCGTGACGCCATCCCGGTGATCAGGCGTGGGAACAACCTCGTTGGGGCGGCTGGCCCTGGGGCCGGTACACTGGTGGCCTACGCGACCGCACTCCTGGACAGGCTGGAGTCGGGTGGACCGACACCCACGGCGGTTGTTGTCGCGCCGAGTGGGCCGATGGCGCTGGATCTCGCCGAGTCCATGGCCCAACTCGCGCAATCGACCGGACATTCGGTAGCCGCGCTCGAGAGTCCATGGGCACTGCCCTACCGGGCTGATGTCTTGTTCGGCTCAGCGGAGGCCCTGGTGTCCGCGATCAAGGAGGGACGCCTGAGCCTCGAGCATGTCCAGGCCCTCGTCGTGGATGGGGCTGGGGCTTCGCCCGAGCTTGAGAACATCGACAAACTGTTGGAGTTCGCTCCCGCCGAGGCCCAACGGATCGTATTGTCCTTGCCGCTCACGACGGATGTGGAACGCTTGATCAGCGAACGCATGCCCAAAACCGTGCATGTGCCCCCGAGGGCCGTCGATGACAAGCAGGCCGATGACGGGCCGGACCGGGGGGTGCTGGGCTATACCGTCGCGAGCACGAACAAGGCGGAGGAGCTACTCCACATCGTGTCCGGCGCCCTCGCGGAGGACTTTCGGCATGTGCTGGTCTTCTTTCGTTCGGAGGACGGGGCAGCCGACATGGGCGACTATCTAACGCTTCGGGGGTTCGTCGCAGGAGCCCCCGGTGACACCAGCGTGCCGGTGTGGCTGGCCGTGGACCCCATCCCTGGCCGCGAGGCCGCGCTCCAGTTGGACGATGGATCGGCGGTGTTGGCCTTGAGCTTCGATGTACCCGGTGACATGGATGAGCTCGATCGCCGCCACGGCGGCGGCTTGGGCGGCATGATTCTCACCTTGACTCGAGAGGTGCCCCACCTGCGGCAGTCTGCCTTCGCGGCAGGCTACCGGCTCAAACCCGGGGCGCCCCGCAGCGAAGAACTGCATGATGCGGTCGCTTCGTTGCGTGAACGGCTGATCAGAGCCGTGGAAGAAGAGGATCTGGGACCGTACTTCCTCATGCTCGAGCCCCTCATGGAGCGATTCTCCGCGCCCGAGTTGGCTGCCGCGTCGCTCGCGTTGCTGCAGGGGCGTGACCACGCGCCGGGAGCCCCCTCCGCTCCGGCCGCCGCCGAAGGGGGCGAATTAGTACGCCTCTTCGTCAGCGTGGGGTCACGAGACGATATCGGCCCCGGTGACCTGCTCGGGTCGTTGGCCGGAGAAAGCGGCGTGGATGGCGCCCGGTTTGGCCGCATCGAGATCCGCGACACGTTCTCGCTCGTCGAAGTCGAGAAGGCGGTCGCAGAAAAGGTCATCAAGGCCGTGAACGGCGTAACGATCAGGGGGCGGAGCACCCGTGTCGACTACGACCGCGGCGGGCGGGCAACGAGACAGACGGGCCCTCCTAGAGGACGAAAGATTCCTCGCGGCGACTGAGATCCATGCCGCGCGCGCTCCATGCGCTCGGAACCAGACCTAAGAAAAACAGAGGCCACGCCCCCTTCTGACCGGGGGCGCGGCCTCTGTTCCAGAATCCTGATTCTGTCCGTCAGGTGCCGTCTGGGCCACCCCGGGGGTGCTACAAGCCTTTGATAGCGTCCTTGAAGCCCTTCCCGGCCCGGAACCCAGGCGACTTCGAGGCTGGGATCATGATCGTGGCGCCGGTGCGCGGGTTCCGTCCAGTACGAGCCTTGCGATGCTTCGCCTCGAACGTGCCAAACCCGGTGATCTGGACCCGCTCCTCACGGCGAAGAGCGCGGGCAATCACTCCAGAACTGCCGAACAGGGCGTCGATGGCACGGGCGGAGTCGGCTTTGGTGAGGCCGCTGCTGGTAGCGAGTGCGTCGACGAGTTCGGATTTGTTCATGAGTTTCGCTCCTTTAGGGATGCTGAAGTATGCTCCAGGGCCTGCTAACGCCCCGTGACCGATCAAGCATCCGTCCTGGATCACGTGCGCATCGGGCCAACGCGCCGACGATCCAGAAGCCTGTACAGATCGGACAAGACCAGGACGAATACACGGTACATTCGCCTCGCGCGGTCGTCAAGGGAAATATGGCCGGAAACCCGCATCCTACCTAGGTTCTGGTCCGGGCGAGGCACTTTGCCCGAAACGGCGGCAGCGATTCACCCGGGGTGGGAGAGCCGGAGCAGATCGCCCGGCTCAGGGATTACGTGAAAACTTAATCGTCGCTGTCGTCGTCGAGGCTGTTCACACGCTTCTTGATCAGCGCAATTACGCCGAAGATGGCGACCATGACGAGGGCGAACTTGAATAGCATCAGCAGGAAGCCGAAGAGGATGGCAGTGAGGAAAGGCACCAGCATGCTGAGGAGCTCCCACAGAATCGCTCCTGCAAGCCCCGCTACCGTAAACTGAGCCACCAACCTCATAATTTCCTCCGACGTCTAGCTGAAGACCCTCTTGAGGTTCACCCTACGTAGGCGCCGTGCCCGGGGTTTCAGAACGGACTACTTGTACCGGTAGGTAACTCGGCCCCGGCTGAGGTCGTAGGGGGACAACTCCACCTTCACCCGGTCGCCCTCGAGCACGCGGATGTAGTGCTGGCGCATCTTTCCGGAGAGATATGCCAGCACTTCGTGGCCATTCTCCAATTCCACCCGAAAATTCGCGTTCGGCAGAACCTCCCGAACTGTTCCCTCGATCTCGATTGCGTCCTTTGCCACTCAACCCTGCTCTCGGTTTGGGTCATCGCTACGGTGGGACGATAGCACCGCCCAATGGAGCGATCAACGGGAAATCACCAGTGCGGCCCAACTTGCCGGGATCATGCGACTTGTCCCAGGGCCAGACGGGCTCGATTTTCAGGCCACATGCCGACGCTGTGGAGTCGACCGTGACTACGAATTTCTCATCTGATGAGCAACAGAAGATACTCGCTGCAATCGATCGCGACGAAGCGATGCGCTGTCCTCGATGCGATACGGTGCTGATTTGCGTCGACGTGGCTCCTAGGGAGGACGTAGCCTACGTGAGAGACAGGGTTTGGCTGCGGTGCGAGACCTGTGGATGCCATGCGGTCCTGGACCGAGGCGCTCCGCCCGCTCGAGGGGAAAACAGTCGATGAGGGGCGAGATACGGGACGTACCTGGCGATCGTATGCTTGAACATGATGATGGAACAGCCACGTGAGTTCCGGCGATCGGTTGCGTGAAGGGGCGCCCGATCGATACTTGTCATGCTCGACAACCTAGAGCAGAGGTTGCACGCATCAGCCCGAACCGAGGAAATCGACATGCCGAACCGGGTCGCCGAGTTCGACACCTCACACGGCACCTTCAAGGTGGAGCTCTTCGAGGAGCGCGCACCGATAACCACCAAGAACTTCATCGACCTGATCGAGAAGGAGTACTACGACGGCGTGATCTTCCATCGCGTGATCCCGGGCTTCATGCTCCAGGGGGGTGATCCCGAAGGTACGGGCCGGGGCGGCCCAGGATATACGATCGCCGACGAATTCCACCCGGAGTTGACACACGGAGGCGAAGGCATGCTTTCCATGGCGAACGCGGGACCCAACACGGGTGGATCCCAGTTCTTCATCACGCTCGCGGCCACGGCGTGGCTCGACGGAAAGCACGCGATCTTCGGAAAGGTGATCGAGGGCCTGGAGGTTATTCGTCGAATCGGCGCGGTGGCCACCAGTCCCGGCGATCGTCCGCTCGAAGACGTGGTGATGACCACGGTGAGGGTGGCCGGGGCGACTGAGGAGTAGCGCTACTGGTGGCCGGCGGCCTGGAACGGAAACATGACGCTCTACGCCGCCCTGG
>JBGMRK010000031.1:0-19279 GCA_048061375.1 Longimicrobiales bacterium
ACGTTGGTGTTGGACATCAGCCGACCGAGCCCTCCATCTCCAACTCGATGAGCCGGTTGAGTTCCACCGCATACTCCAAAGGAAGCTCCTTCGCGATCGGCTCGATGAAGCCACGTACGATGAGCGCCATGGCCTCCTCCTGGGTCATACCCCGGCTCCTCAGGTAGAACAGTTGCTCGTCACCTACCTTCGAGACCGTAGCCTCGTGCCCTACGGTGGAGCGTTTCTCCTCGATCTCGATGTACGGGTAGGTGTCGGTTCGTGAAGTCTCGTTGATCAGCAGCGCGTCGCACTCGACATTCGATTTACTGTTCACCGCCCCCTCGTGCACCTTGACCAGGCCGCGGTACGAAGAGCGCCCATGGCCCTTCGAAATCGACTTGGACACGATCGTGGAACTGGTGTTGGGAGCCGCGTGGATGATCTTGCCACCCGTATCCTGGTGCTGACCGTCGCCCGCGTAGGCGATCGACATGATGGAGCCCTGGGCACCCTCACCTACGAGGTAGCAGGACGGGTACTTCATGGTGAGCTTCGAGCCGAGGTTTCCGTCGAGCCACTCCATGGCCGCACCCTGGTGCACCATAGCCCGCTGGGTGACCAGGTTGTACATGTTGTTGGACCAGTTCTGGATGGTCGTGTATCGGAAGTGCCCGCCGGCGTTGACCACGATCTCGATGACACCGGAGTGGAAGGACTCGGTGGTGTATACGGGCGCCGTACATCCTTCGATGTAATGGGCCTTGGCACCCTCTTCGATGATGATCAGGGTCCTCTCGAACTGCCCCATGCGCTCCTGGTTGATCCGGAAGTAGGCTTGGAGCGGTGTCGTAAGCTCCACGCCGCGTGGGATGTATACGAATGATCCGCCGGACCATACCGCCGAGTTCAGCGCTGCGAACTTGTTGTCCGCGGGCGGGATTATCGTGGCGAAATACTTTCTGAAGAGTTCGGGGTGGTTCTTGAGACCGTCTTCGATGGAGTCGAAGATCACACCCTGGGACTCCCACTCCTCTTTGAGGGAGTGATAGACCATCTCGGACTCGTATTGCGCTCCGACGCCGGCGAGCATGGTACGCTCCGCTTCGGGAATTCCGAGACGCTCGTAAGTCTCTTTGATGGCGTCGGGCACGTCGTCCCAGGACCGCTCCATCTTGTCGGTGGGCCGAACGTAGAAATAGATCTCATCGAGCACGTTCTCGAGATCGGTGAGGTCACCTCCCCACCTGGGCATGGGTTTCGACTCGTAGATCTTCAGCGCCTTGAGTCGGAAATCGAGCATCCACTCGGGCTCATCCTTGTGACCCGAGATCTCCCGAACCACCTCTTCACTGAGGCCGGGGCGTGAGCGAAACACGTGCTTTTCTTCGTCAACGAAATCGTAGCGATATTCGTCGAGCCCGAGCCCCTCTATGAGTTCGTTGCTTGGCATGAGACTTAAACCTCCACCGCTGCGGTTTCCCGCTCTTTCCAGTCCTTGTAACCCGCTTCCTCCAACTCGAGCGCGACCTCGCCTCCGCCCGTCCTTACGATGCGGCCACCCACCATGACGTGCACTACGTCAGGCACGATGTGGTTGAGCAACCGTTGGTAGTGGGTGATGAGGAGGATGGACATTTCCGGCGATTCCTCGCGGAGTTTGTTCACACCACTGGCAACGACCTTGAGCGCATCGATATCGAGCCCGGAGTCGGTCTCGTCCATGATCGCCACGGTCGGTTGCAGAAGAGCCATCTGCAAGATTTCGTTACGCTTCTTCTCACCACCGCTGAAGCCGTCGTTCACGGGCCGCTCGGCGAAGGAGGCATCCATTTCGAGTAGCTCCATGCGCTCCAGTAGGAGATCCGTATAGTCGAAGAGGTCGAGCTCCTCGCCCTCTTCCGTTCGGGCCTGGAGGGCCGTTCTCAAGAAGTTGGCGATCGAGACACCGGGAATGTCCACAGGGTACTGGAAGGCGAGGAAGAGCCCGGCCAAGGACCGCTCGTCTGGCTCCATCTCCAGAACGTCCGCGCCCTCGAGTTCCACCTGGCCGGCCGTCACCTCGTACCCTGGATGCCCGGCGATTACCTTAGCCAACGTGCTCTTGCCGGATCCGTTGGGTCCCATGATCGCGTGGACCTCGCCTCGGCGAAGCTCGAGGTCGACGCCGGTGAGAATTTCCTGGTCCTGGTCGGCCACCTTGGCGTGGAGGCCAGTAACCTTCAGAATAATGGGTGTATCATTCATCGTTTCAGTGCTTGAAAAGGGCTGCTATTAAGAATGATTCTCTTTTTCAAACAAGCTAGGCGGACCCTCAAGTACCGTCAAGAGCGATGGGGGTTCCCTAGTGGCCACGCAGGGGAATGAGGGGCGCCAGAGCCAAAACATGCCCACCGACCTGAGATCCGAGGCTGCTCCCAACCCGGGAGAGGGAGGCCGATGGCTGGTTCTTGGGGGAGGTGGACTCAAGGGGCTCGGGCACGTAGGCGTTTGGCGAGCGCTTACCGAGGCGGGCGTTCAGATCGATGGCGTGATCGGGACCAGCGTCGGAGGGCTCGTGGGAGCATGCTTGGCCGCCAACATGGACCTCGACGAGCTCGAGAGGCGCGCGCGCGCGTGTAGGAAATCGGACATTCTGCGAGTCAATCGGAGGGTCAAGTGGTTCGGCGGAGTACGGCAGCAGAGTGTTTTCTTGGGCGATCCGTTCCTCGCCTATATTCGAAGCCTTCTTCCTTTCTCGGATTGGAACGATGTCGCGCTGCCGTTCCAGGTCAATGCGGTGGCTTTGGGGACGGGTCGAACCCATTGGTTCGGGCGGGGAGCGCGGACGGACGTCACGCCCGCGAAGGCGATTTACGCGTCATGCGCCTTGCCGGGGATCTATCCTCCCGCAAGGCTCGGTAATGACTACTTCGTGGACGGAGGTACCGAGCACCCGCTGGCGCTCCGGCGGGCCGCCGAGTTGGGGGCTACCAGCATCATCGCGGTGGATGCGGGGGCCGGAGCGGAACGAGATCCGCAGTCCGTCGTGGATCAGGGCCTGATCGCGGTGCATCAACGGGTCTACGGCATCATGATGCACCACAATCGGCGCGAGTTGTTGGACGCCTGGACAGATCTGCCGCTAACGCTTGTTCGGCCGGCGGTGGATGAGCACGACACCTTCGACTTCACGCAGATCGGGTTCTACGTCGACGAGGGGTATCGAGCGACACGTGATGCGTTGGAGCGGAACAGCGACGGGTTTCGATGACACGACAGGCGTTCCGGGTTGCGGTTACGGTTCTTCTGCTTGCGGCGGCCGGTTGCGGCGGGGATGTCGGGCCCGAGCTGCGGCCGGGCTTCTTGAACGCAGCGCTCGTCTCCCCTAACGGCTCCGAGGGCGCCGCGCTGATCAGCGTCGTCGGTGGCGGCCTCGGACTCGTGGAGTCGTTGGGAGGGCGTGTGTTCACGTTCTCTCGCGGCGATACGACCCGCATCCTGCTTGTGTTGGACACGCCGGGCGGCCTCGGCTTCAGGATCTCGGTTCCCGATGTGAATAGCCCTCCGGTGGCGATGGTCCTACAGGTCGCTGACGGCCAAAATGCCCTCCGATCCGATCTCTCGGACTATCGCGTGAGCTTCTCGCAATGAGGGGCTGGCGCCTTTCCACGGCCTCGCTCCTCATGGCAATCTCGCCCTCTTCGGGTGCGGCCCAGGACATGGAGGCGGTTGCCGCGATGCGTGGGATTCCGCTCCCCGTGGGATATCACGAGTTGGTGAGCGAAAAACCCGATTTCTTCGAGTTCCCCAACATCTGGAAGGGTCGCCGCGCCGCTGCGGCCGGAGGCCCCCCCGTGGACCCGGTAGGCGGGGTGTTCCCGATCATCGTGATCCCGGCGCTGTTCGCGGATTCGGGTACACCGGTGTTCACCACTGACGATATTCAGCGCAGCCTGTTCGACGGACCCGCGCCGTCCGGAACCATCACGGATTTCTATCGCGATGCCTCCGGGGGGCTGTTGGCGATAAACGGCGTTACGGCCCCTTGGGTCCGTACGAGCATCACGATGGCGGAGGTGGTCGGGACTTCGGCCGGTCTCGGCCCGGATTCCCGCGTGGGAGAGTATCTGGCCGAGGCGCTCTCACTCGCCGATCCGGGCATCGATTTCGGTGAGTTCGACAACGACGGGCCCGACGGGATTCCCAACTCGGGCGATGACGACGGCGTAGTGGATGCGGTCACGTTCGAATTCAACGAGGTGGCTGGTTCCTGCGGCGGCCCGGCGATTTGGCCTCACCGGTCGGGCCTGACCTCCTGGCTCGGGGCACCCTACACGACAGGTGAGCTCCGACCCGACGGGACACCCGTCGTGGTGAACGGCTACATCATTCAGGGTACGACCGACTGTAGCGGCACGGTGCTTCAGACCGCGAACGTCATCTCCCACGAATTCGGGCACGTGCTGGGTCTGCCGGACCTCTATCATCCCATCGACGGGATCGAGCCACAGAACCGTCGGTGGGTGCTCGGTTGTTGGGCGCTGATGGCCGCGGGATCCTGGGGCTGCGGCGACCCTTCTACGCGTGCCGCCGCCTTTGGACCGACGCACTTCAGCCCCTGGTCCAAAGACCGCCTGGGGTGGATCGACTGGATCGACGTTGAAGACGTGCTCGACCAGGAAATCACTCTCGGCGGGGCACAGACCTCTCGGAACGCTCTTCGCATCCCGATGGACGACGTCGGCCGAGAGTTCCTCGTGGTCGAGTTTCGTCCGCAGGTGGGGTTCGACGGGTTTTTGCCCGTGTCCGGTGTGCTGGTCTATCACTGGAACCTCCTCGGTGACATGCGGCCCGATCGAGACTCTGGGGTGCCTTATACGTTTTCCCTCGAAGAGGCCGACGGTCGAAGTGATCTGCTCATCACCTCGACACGGGGTGGGAATCGTGGAGAGGCTTCCGATGCCTGGGGTGTCGATGGCAGGTTAGGCCCCATCAACAGCCTGAGCGTACCTTCGACACGCCGAGACGCCCTCAACCAAGCGAGCACGGTCACGATCCATTCGATCGCGGTCGAGGGCGAGAACGCAAGAGTCCGCGTGACCACGGTGGCCACACCGACGTTGCTGGGCCTCGGTGAGTTGCCGACCCCCTCACTGCTCCAGGCCTATGAGGGTCGCGCACGTATGGCGGGCGGCGCGCTGCCCTATACGGCCGTACTCGACGCTGGGGTGCCGAACAAGGGTCTCGGCGCCTCCTTCGACGGTGAAGATCTGGTGATCGACGGACTGCCTACCCAGCCCGGGCCGGTTCAGCTTCGGGTGACGGTCACGGATGGTCTGGGCAGCGAGGCCGAGGTCGTGTTCGACCTGGTCATCGGACCGTTCGTGGTTAGCGACGATCGCCTTGTGCAGCCCTTCCTTCTCAGTGGCGAGACTCCCCTCACCGAGGCTGAGCGGAACTACCTGGACTCCGTCGGCAATGGTAACGGCATCTTCGACATCGGGGACGTCCGCGCTCGCCTCACCGAAGGGGGGTAGGCCCTTACCTACCTTTCAGGAAGGCGTCGAGCACGCACGCGAGCCCGCCTCTCTCGATGACCTCCGTCGGGGCCAACCCGACCCTGCTTCTCAGGGCACGCCGGAGGGCTGAATCGCTCGAGTATCCCAAGCGGAATGCCACGTCCTCGACCGTCGTCCTCGGTTCTGTAAGCAGTCGCCCCGCCTGGAATAGACGGCCCCATAGCAGGACTTCTCTGGCCGACGACAGTCCCGAGTTGGGGAGGGCGCGAGCGAGTCGCCACGGGCTCAGCCCCATCGCGCGCGCGAGGTCCTCGACGCGTGGTTGAACGAGCGCGTGTTCGGTCGCCCACAGCAAGGCCTCCAACTGAATGCCCGAAATGGTGTTGGAAAGCCGTGACCCGAGGTGCGTGGCCACCGCCGCGGAAAGGGCCCGCGCAGTGGCTTGCTGAATCTGCCAGGTATTGTCCTCGAAGTCCGCCATGATGATGGCGTCCACCTGTTGTTGCCCAAGCCGAAAAAGCTCGCTTTCCCGCCGGGCGAAGTCTGAGTAGACCAGGATCGCTACGCCTTGCTTGATGCCGGCAAGCTCACGGAGATTTTCGTCCGAGATGGAACTGGAAGGGCTGTATGCGTCGATGATGCATCCCTGAATGGGGAGATCGGCCACAGCTCCAAGGAGATCCTCCCAGGTGGCGCAGGCGAGCAACTCGTGGTGGGATCGGAGCGCCTCTCGAACGCGGGCGAGCCCTCGGGCGTCGGGCTGGAGGAGCGCCAGGAGTGCCAATGGAAGCTGGCTAGGGGGTCCCGTCACCCTCGGTGGCAACGGTCTTGACGGCGGTGCCATAGCACAGCATCTCCGCCGCTCCCGTCATGACCATGGATGTCTGGAACCGCACGGCTACAACGGCGTCCGCTCCCAGGGCCTCGGCTTCTTTGAGCATCCGGTCGATCGCCTGCTCGCGGGCCTCGGCCAACATCTTCGTGTACTCGTGGATTTCGCCACCGGCGATGTTTCGAAAGACCGCCATGACATCACGGCCGATGTGGCGCGCTCGGATGGAACTGCCACGCACGAGGCCCAACGTCTCCGTGAGTCGTCTTCCCGGAATCTCTAGTGTCGTTACGACGATCATGTTTGTACGTCTCGGTATGGATCAGTCAGCCAATTACGATAGCGCTCATAGATCACGCTACCCAGGAGAATCACTACACCGATGACGATCGCCGCGCTAGCGAGCTTTTCCAAGAGGTTTGCGGCGGAGATGAGGTATAAGTAGATCCCGTAAAGGGTTAAGACAAACGACCCGGACACGATCAAAACCCAGCCCACCGGTCGAGTCAGGCGCCGGTTCACCCGCTCCCAGACGGATTGGCTTTCGGATCCCCCAAAGGACATCGTGCGGAAGTCCTCCTTGATCTTGCCGAAGACCGCCACCTCCCGTTGTAGCTCGGTTGAGGTGGAGATCTGCGCCTCGACTCGGGCACGCTCGTCCGGCGACAACTCACCGTCGAGATACCGCATCACGTCCTCGTGACTGACTCCGGCTGTCACGGTCGAATCCTCATCCTTCTACGTGTTAAACTTGGCGCCCATCTCTTCGAGCGCACTCTTGAGGGCGTTGCGAGCGTGATACAGCCGGCTCGCGACCGTGCCCTCGGGAAGGTCCAGAATTTTTGCGATTTCCGCGTAGCGAAACCCCTGCAACTCCTTGAGAACCAAAATCTCGCGGTGCTCCTCGCCGATCCGCGTCAGGCCATCCCACAACATCTCAGCGGCCGCCCGCCTCTGAAGCGCTCGCTCGGGCCCGTCCTCGAAGTCCGCGGGACGGAGCTCGAGTCGCTCGTCGCGTACCTCCAGCTTTCCTTTGGATTGTCGGCTGCGGATCATATCCCTGCACTGGTTTCTCAGAATCTGGAAGAACCACGGACCGAACGGCCGCCTCACGTCGAACGAGGCGAGGGACGTGTAGGCTTTCACGAACGCCTCCTGCAATGCATCCTCGGCATCATCCGTATTTCCGAGCATCCCGATGGCCAGTCGCAACCCCGAGGCCTCATACGCGCGAACGAGGGGCTCATAGAACTGGGCCCCTCCGCCTCTGCACTTGAGTATGAGCTCGCGCTCGACCTCCGGTTGCACCGTTGCTCTCCACTCCTTGGAACTAGGTTACGCGGGTCGTCCCCAATTTCTTCAAGATGAGCCGGACGAAGCAAGAAGCTCTGCGAGGGCCGAGACCAGCGCATCGATCTCCTCGTCCGTGTTGTAATAGTGGGGCGAGATGCGCAGCACGCCCTCCACCCCCTTCGCGTCGAAGTCCAGAACCGCGGACATGTGTGTCGAAATCGACGTGTTGATTCCACCCTCGCCGAGTCGGGCGCTCAATTCGGCCGGAGTCCATCCTTCCACGGAGACCGTCACGATCGCGCAGAGATCCCGCCCGTGATCCTGGATCGTCACGCCGGGCAACTCGGACAGTGCCGTACGGGCACGCTGTGCCAGGGCTCTGGAGCGATCCCTGGCGCTCTCGACGCCGACGGCCAGCGCGTACCGGGCTGCCTCACCCATTCCCAGGACCAGCGCGAACGCAAACTCCCAGTTCTCGAACCGGCGCGCATCGGGCGAGGGTTGATAGAGGTCGTCGGCGATCCAGTCTGCCCCTTGTATGTCGATGAAGAGGGGTTCCAACCCGGCATCCAACGCTCGGTCGGACACGTAGAGGAAACCGATGCCCCTCGGCCCCCTCAGGAACTTGCGAGCCGTCGCCGACAGGAAATCGCACTGCAACTCCTCGACGTCGATGGGCATCTGGCCAATGGACTGGCAAGCGTCGAGCAGGTAGGGAACGTTTTTGGCGCGACAGAGGAGGCCAACGGCCGCCGCCTCCTGGACCAGGCCCGAGCTGGTCGGGACATGCGTGAGCGCGACAAGCGCCGGTCTCCGTCGGTGGATCAACTCCTCCATGTGGATGAGGTCGACCCCGCCGTCGGGGTGGTCGTTGGCCCGTACCACCTCGATCCCCAGCCGCGCTGCCATGGACAGGTACTGGATTTGACTGGAGGCGTAGTCGTTTCGGGTGGTCAGAAGCACATCCCCCGGTTTCCAGGGGATTGACGAAAGGGCCTGGATGAACCCGGCCGTCGCGTTCTCCACCACCGCGATGTTTCGGGCCGGAGCCCCGATCAACTCCCCGAGGGATGCGTAGGCCTGGCCGATCTCGGTCGCGCGCTGGTCAGCCGCCTCGTAACCGCCCACACGGCTCTCGAGCTCCAGATGGTCCCGCGTCGTGGCGAGCACCGACCGCGGCATCAGTCCGGCACCGGCGTTGTTCAAGTGAATACAGTGTTCGCACCCGGGCGTGTCGCCGCGAAGCTCGTTCAGGTCCATTCGGTCCGCCGGTCGCAGGAACGAGTCAACCGCCTCCGTCTTGAGTCGTCATACGCTTCTTGGCTTTAGCCTCGCGCACCATCTCCCGAACATCCGCGAGGAGTTGTTTGGCGTCGTAGACGATCCCGTCCTTGATCGTGTACTTGATGCCGCCAACGCGTTCAACTTCGCCCGTCTCGTCGTTGAGCCTAACCGCCCCCGTACCGTAGAGCACCTTTAGATTCTGGAGCGGGTTCTCGTCCACGATCACCAGATCGGCCTTCAGGCCGGGACGGATCATGCCGAAGTCGGGCTCCATGCCCTTCGGCTTGTTGAGTTGCATGGCGCCGTACATGGTGGCCGAGCGTATGACCTCGAGCGGGTGAAAGCCCGCCTCGCGGAGCAGCTCGAGCTCCCGGATGTAGGCGAACCCGTACAGCTTGTAGATAAAGCCCGAGTCGGAGCCGGTGGTCACGATGCCGCCCCGGTTCTTGTACTCGTTCAGGAAGCGCATCCAGCGGCCGTAGAAGTTCTTCCACGCCACCTCGTCCTCGGTGGTCCAGTAGAACCAGTACGACCCGTGGGCGTTTCGGCTCGGCTGGTAGAAATCCTCCAGGGAGGGAAGGGTGTACTCGTCGTGCCAGTCGGCGTTGCGCGCCCGCATCACATCACGGCTCGCCTCGTAGATCGTCATGGTGGGGTCGAGCCCGAAGTCGAGCTCCAGGAAACGGTCCATCAAGGCGTACCACTCGTCGCTGCCCGGCTCGTAGATCTGATCCCACAGCCGGGCGACGTTGCCGAACCGGTGCTGTTCGTCGTTGTAGTTGTAGTCGAGCGGCCAGTTCTGGATGGAGTAATCCTTCAGCAAGGACTCGAAGAGCCCATAGTAGTGGGTCATCATATCCAGGCCCGCCTCGGCGGCGTCCAGAGCCGTCATTCGGGCGACGCCCGTCTGGGCCAGATGCGCCACCGTGCCGAGGCCGTACTTGTGGGCCTCGTCGATCAGAGCCTTCATGATCGGCGGATCGAAAGCGCCGAGCTTGAGCCCGTCTATCTTCTGGCCGTCCACCTCGACGTTCGCCGCCCAGCGAACCCACTCCCTCGCCGTCTCGGCATCCCTGATGGGGCCGTTGTCCCACGCCTCGCCGGGTCGAGCATACGTGAACATGCGCGGCGCCACGATTTCGTTCCTGGCCGCCAGGGCCTTTTCCTTGAGGGCCCACATCATCGGGCCGTGGCCCACGCCTCTGGAGGTCGTCACCCCGTGAGCCATCCATAGCTTGTAGACGTATTCGGCCTGGGGGGCTTTCGGCGCACCGCCGGTGTGCGCGTGCATGTCTACGAATCCGGGCATGACGTACATTCCGCTAGCGTCGATCACCCGGTCCGCGTCGCCAGGACGCAGGCTTTCGTCGATCGGCACTCCCGGGAAGCCGACCGAAGTCACCTCTGAGATCCGGTCTCCCTCGATAACGATGTCCATCGGGCCACGAGGCGGTGCGCCCGTGCCGTCGATGACGATCACCCCCCGGAGGATCAGTCGGTTGAACGGACCCTCCCCCTCGTCTGCCCGACGGCGTGTGGTGGTCTCCATCTGGGCGGCGGCGGGGCCTGCCAGGGGCAGCATCATGGCAACAACCAGGCCGGCCAGCGGCCAGAGTCTCGTTGGTCTCATCGGTGTTCTCCGAATGTCGGGCAGGGCCGGCGAATACCTGGAGCCGACCCAGAGGTGTGCGGGAGCCTCTGATATACTTGCTGCATCCTAGCGGGCGCAACGGAGCAGTGAGAGCTGGGTGCGTCCCTGGGCCGGGTGACGAAAGTCCTGTACCATGGCGTGGTGTTTGGCCACGTTATGGGTCTTCAACTGAGTCGAACCGGGTCCATATAGTACGACTGGTACGTGTCACTACGGAGTGAGCGCACTTGAGCGAACGCCCAGGGGATGGTCGTCCTGGTGAATCGAAGCGGGAAGTCGAGGCGCTGAAGGCCGAAATTCGGCGCCACGATTTTCTGTACTATGTCGAGGCGCGCCCCGAGATAGCCGATGGCGAGTACGACCGGCTCTTCAGGCGGTTGACCGAGATCGAGGCCACCCATCCCGGGCTGGTAACACCCGACTCGCCAACCCAGAGGGTCGGTTCGGAGGTGCGCTCCGAGCTTCCGTCCATGCCTCACACGGCACCGATGCTGTCCCTTGATTCGACCCAGGACGAGGAAGAACTCCGCCGATTCGACGAGCGCGTGCGAAAAGCCTTGGGTGAAGATGTGGACTACCTGCTCGAACCGAAGCTCGATGGCGCCTCGGTGGAGTTGGTCTACGAACACGGCGTGCTCGTCCGTGCGGTTACGCGGGGGAATGGCCTCGAGGGCGAGGGAGTCACCGAGAACGTGAGGACCGTTCCGTCGCTACCGCTTCGCCTCCGCGAGGAGGCGCGCCCCGCGCCGGCCTTCCTCGCGATACGTGGCGAGGTGATCATGTATCTCTCTGCGTTCGAGGCGCTCAACCAACGGATGGTGGAGCGGGGCGCCGAGCCCTACGTGAACCCCCGAAACTCGGCGTCGGGCTCCCTCAGGCAGTTGGACTCCCGGGTCACAGCCGAGCGTCCGTTGGATATACTGGCGTTCGAGGTTCTGGCCGTGCGTGGGGCTACGTTCGCGTACGATCACGAGATTGTCCAAGCACTCCGCGAGTGGGGGCTTTGCGTACCCGACCGTGTCGAGCGGGTGGTCTCGGTCGACGAGATCCTCGAGTACCACCATCGCTACACCGAGGATCGTGACTCCTTGGACTACGAGATCGATGGGGTGGTGGTGAAGGTCAACGACCTCGCCGCCCGTGTCACGATGGGTGCCACGTCCCATCATCCCCGGTGGGCACTCGCGTTCAAGTTCGAGCCGCGCAAAGAGGTCACGCGTATCGAGCGCATCGCGATTTCGGTCGGCCGTACGGGACGCTTGACGCCGGTGGCGCTCATGCGACCGGTCCAAGTGGGAGGCGTTACGGTATCGAGGGCGTCGCTCCACAACCGGGAGGAGGTTGCGCGCAAGGACGTGCGGGCGGGAGACAAGGTCCGCATCCAGCGCGCCGGGGACGTCATTCCACAAGTGGTTGAGCGTCTAGAGGAAGCCGGCGTCGACCGGGGGCCGCCTTTCGAGATGCCTGGGGAATGCCCGGCCTGCGGCACGCCTGTCCTGGAAGATGGTCCGGCGACCCTGTGCCCCAATCACTTCGGGTGCCCCGCTCAGCTAAAAGGCCGGCTGGTGCATTTCGCGTCTCGTTCCGGGTTGGACATCGAGGGTCTGGGGAGTGAGACGGTCAACATGCTGGTGGACCGAGAGTTGGTGCGCGACCTCGCCGACCTGTTCCGACTCCCGGCGGCGGACCTCATACCGCTGGAGGGCTTCGCCGAAAAGTCCGCGCAGAAGCTGGTCCAGGCCATCGAGGACAAGAAGCGAGTCGAACTCCAGCGCTTTCTCTACGGCCTCGGCATACCCGACGTGGGTGTCACGGTGGCTCGTGATCTGGCCCTCCATTTCGGTGACCTCCATCGCATCATGGACGCGCCTCCGGAGGAATTGGAGATGGTCGAGGGGATCGGACCGATTATGTCCGAGAAGATCACGGGGTTTTTCCAGGATGAGCGCAACCGGGTGCACATCGAAGCCGTCTTGGCCCAGGGCATGGATCTGATCGTACCCGAGCCCGCCGGTGAATCCGAGTTGGCCGGCCTCCGCTTCGTGTTCACCGGAGGGCTTCCGTCGATGTCGCGGCCCGAGGCCAAGAAGCTCGTCGAGTCCGCTGGAGGGAGAGTGACGAACTCGGTGAGCGGGGAGACGGACTACGTGGTCGCCGGGGCGGATGCGGGCTCCAAGCTGGAAACGGCCCAGGATCTGGGAATCACCATCCTCGACGAGGCGGGGCTGGTCGAACTGCTGCGGGCCGCGGGCGTGGACCTCACGTGATCCCGATGATCCCGGTGCTTCCTGTGCGTGGCCCGAGGCGGTGGGGCTGAGCGGTGGAGAACCTCGAGATCGTGGGTGTCTTGGGCGAGTTGGCGGACTTGCTCGAGATCAAAGGATCCAACCCCTTCCGCATCCGTGCCTACCGCCAGGCCATCCGGACGATCAATAGCCTGACCCGGTCGCTCGAAGAAATGGTCGAAGCCGGCGAGGATCTGACCGACCTGCCGGCCGTCGGGAAGGACATCGCGGGCCACATCGAAGAACTGATCTCAACGGGAGGGTTGGGTCGCCTGGAAGAAGTGGCGGACGAGGTGCCCCGCTCGCTCGCGGAGTTGGTGAAACTCGAGGGCGTCGGACCGAAGAAGGTCAAGAAGCTGTGGGACGAGCTCGGAGTAACCACCCTCGATCAATTGGAGGAGGCCCTCGACGCGGACAGGGTCGCGGATCTCGAGGGGTTCGGCGAGACAAGCGCCGGGAAGATACGGCGATCGATCGAGGACTACCGGAAGCACGCCGGCCGATTCCTGCTGTCCGAAGCCGAGGTCCTGATCCGGCCGTTGTTGGACTACCTCGGGGAGGTCGATGGCCTGGATGAATTGGAGGTCGCGGGCAGCCTCCGGCGGCGCAGTGAGACCGTCGGCGACCTCGACCTCCTGGCCTGTGCGGCAGAGG
Source organism: Longimicrobiales bacterium (assembly GCA_048061375.1). Lineage (GTDB taxonomy): Bacteria > Gemmatimonadota > Gemmatimonadetes > Longimicrobiales > Gaopeijiaceae > JACZXQ01. The sequence goes on from JBGMRK010000031.1 coordinate 13,480, forward strand.
GGTCGCAGGAGGCGATCATGGATCGTTTCGTGAGCTTTCCGTCGGTCGACCGAGTGGTGTCAGCGGGAGTCACCAAGGGGGCTGTCGTGCTCCGGTCCGGGCTCGAAGTCGACCTCCGAATCGTGCCCAGAGAATCATGGGGAGCCGCTTTTCTGTACTTTACAGGCTCCAAGGAACACAGCGTGGCGTTGAGGGCCCGGGCCGTGCAACAGGGATTCCGCGTCAACGAGTGGGGCGTGTTCCGGGTGCCGGAAGGCCAGGACGCCGGGGAGCGTGCCGACGACTTCGGAGAGCGACTCGGCGGGACCACGGAAGAGGAAGCGTACCGGATTCTGGGGTTGGATTGGATTCCGCCGGTCCTTCGTGAGGACCGGGGCGAACTCGAGGCCGCCGAGACAGGCTCACTTCCGGCGCTCGTCACATTGGATGACATTCGTGGTGATCTTCAGATGCACTCCACGTGGAGTGACGGCAAGGCGAGCATCGAAGAGATGGCCCTGCGGTGCCGGGAGTTGGGCTACGACTACCTCGCCATGACGGACCACAGCCCGAATCTGGCTATGGTTCAGGGGGTTACCGCACCCAAAGCGGAGCTGCAATGGCGTGAGATTGAAGAGATCCAGGGGCGGTTGGAGGGGATCACGGTTTTCCGGAGCATGGAGGTGGACATCCTCAAGGATGGATCACTGGACATGGAGGAACACATTCTGGCGGGCTTGGATCTTGTCGTCATCTCCGTGCATTCCCTCATGGACATGACGAAATCGGACATGACAGACCGCGTGATCACGGCAATGCGGCACCCCAGCGTCGACATCCTTGCGCACCCCACCGGCCGGCTCCTGAACCGTCGAAAGCCGTTCGCGCTCGACGTGGAGGCCGTGTTGCACGCAGCGGCTGAGTTGGATGTGGCGGTAGAGCTGAACGCGAGCCCCCGCCGCTTGGACCTGAGCGATGTCCACGTTCGCCGGGCGAAGGAACTGGGTGTCAAGGTGGCAATCAGCACCGACGCCCACGAGCCGCGCTCGCTCGGGAGCATGCGCTTCGGTGTCGAGCAGGCGCGGCGTGGATGGCTCGAGCCCGGCGACGTGCTGAATACGATGCCCCTGGGGGCTTTCCGCTCCTGGCTCGGCCGCCGCTCGGAGTCGAGGGCTTGACCACCGACATCCTCAAGCTCATCGGCGGCGTCGGAGTCGTCTTTTTCGGAGCTGAATGGTTGGTACGAGGGGCTGCCCGGCTGGCCACGAGGCTGGGCGTGCCCCCGGTCGTGCTTGGTCTCACGATCGTATCGCTGGGCACGTCGGCGCCCGAGTTGGTGGTCGGCGTCGTGGCGGCTGCGAAGGGCTCCGGCGGGCTGGCTCTCGGTAACGTCATGGGCTCGAACCTGGCGAACATCGGCCTGATTCTGGGGGTGAGTGCGATGATTCGCCCGCTGACGGTGTCGGGACGCGTGGTCGCGAGGGAGGTACCGATCATGCTTCTGGTCACGGGGCTGGTTTATCCCGTGCTCATGAACTTCCAGGTGAGCCGCCTAGAAGGACTCGGTCTCTTGGGCCTGCTGATCGCGTACCTGGCGTTTGTTTTCAGGGTGATCAAGGACGAAGACGAGAAAATCCTGGGCGACTTCGAGAAACTGGCGAAGGAGACGGCCGGGCTGGACCCCCGCGCCGCGGTCCGAATCGCGGGATTGCTGCTCATGGGGTCCGTGGGTCTCGCGTTGGGCGGGTTCGCGGTGGTGGAGGGGGCCACGGCCCTTGCGATGCGGCTCAATATCTCCCATTCGGTGATCGGCTTCACGGCGGTAGCGATCGGCACCTCGATCCCCGAGTTGGCCACCTCGGCCGTGGCGGCGTACCGTAATGAGGCGGATATCGCGGTGGGAAACGTGATCGGGTCCAATGTGTTCAACCTCACCGCGATTCTGGGTGTGGCCTCGCTGGTGCGTCCACTCGATGTGGAGCCAGCTGTTCTGAGCGTCGAGTTCCCGGCCGTCGTGATGATTTCGGTCCTCCTGGTACCGATCGTGAGAGCCAATCTGACGATCCGGCGCTCGGAGGGAGCGGTCTTGTTGGCCGCATACGTGGCGCTCGCTTTCTGGGTGCTGTTTTGAGCTGAAGGAGTTCGATAGCGAATGCTGGGAATCGACCTGACAGGGAAGCGGGCGCTGGTGGCCGGAGTGGCCGACGACCGCGGTTATGGCTGGGCGATCGCGCGGTCCCTCGCGGAGGCGGGTGCTTCCGTGTGCGTCGGAACCTGGCCTCCCACCTTGAAGATCTTCACGATGAGCCTCGAGCGAGGGAAGCTCGACCGCTCGTTGCCCGGCGGCGGCACGCTGGAGTTCGAGAGGATCTACCCTATGGACGCGGTGTTCGACGAACCGGCGGACGTGCCCGACGAAGTGCGGGAGGACAAGCGGTATCGTGACCTGAAAGGGTACACGATTCAGGAGGTCGCCGACACCATGCGAAGCGATTTTGGCGAGCCATGCCTCGACATACTGGTCCACTCGCTCGCCAATGGCCCGGAAGTAAAAAACGACCTCTTGGACACGAGCCGAAGTGGCTATCTCGCCGCGGTGAGCGCGAGCGCCTACTCCATGGTCAGCATGGTACAGCGCTTTGGACCCCTCATGAGGCCGGGGGCGGCTGCCGTGTCGCTGTCCTACTTGGCGGCCGAGCGCGTGGTGCCGGGTTACGGCGGTGGAATGAGTTCGGCGAAGGCGGCGCTCGAGAGCGACACTCGCACCCTCGCGTACGAGGCGGGCCGCCGTTGGGGAATCCGGGTCAACACCATCAGCGCTGGTCCATTGGCCAGCCGGGCGGCCAAGGCCATTGGGACGATCGATCGTATGGTGGACTACTACAGGGCGAATGCCCCGCTACCCGAGGTCAACAGTGCCGAGGATATCGGGCACGCCGCGGCATTCTTGTGCTCGCCCCTGGGCGCTGGAATCACGGGTGCCACCATACACGTCGACAAAGGGTTTCACGTGATGGGGATGGCCGCGACCGACCACCTCGGCGAGTCCTGACCCGATCCCTCACCTCCGGGCGGACATGAGTCGACTGGGTGCGCTACTACCGCAGATTTGCACCGCCGTGCCCGGGCCCCGCTCAATGGCCTTGGCAGAGCGCCTGCGCGGTGCTGAGTCGAGGAACGTCACCTTTCTTTCGCCCCACTTTCCCGTGTTCTGGGAAGCCGCCGCCGGCGCCAACGTTCGCGACGTGGATGGTAACGTCTACCTCGATTTCACGGGAGCATTCGGCGTGTCGCTGGCGGGACATGCCCACCCCGCGATCACCGCCCGGATCCGCCGGCAGGCGGAAACCCTCACCCACGGCATGGGCGACGTACACCCCACGGCGCTCAAGGTGGAGCTTCTCGAGCGGCTCGCAGCTCTCTCGCCGTGGCCCGACGCCCGCGGCGTCCTCGCTTCGACCGGTTCCGAGGCGGTGGAAATCGCGCTGAAGACCGCCGAGTTGGCGACTGGGCGATCCGGAATTCTTTCCTTCGAGGGGGCCTATCACGGCCTGACGCTCGGCAGCCTGGCTGCCACCGCCCGCCCCGATTTCAAGGAGCCGTTCCGCCAACGAATTTTCGAGGGAGTGGCTTTCGCCCCGTTCCCGGCCGGGGGTGGCATGGCCGAGGCCCTTACGGCGGTCGAACGGGCCTTGAAGGAGGGTGCGCCGGCAGGCCACCCGATCGGGGCCGTGATCGTGGAACCGATCCAGGGACGTGCTGGTGTACGCATTCCCGCTGAGGGTTTTCTGCCCGCGCTGTTGGAGCTGGCGCGGCGGGCGGGCGCGGTTGTGATCTTCGACGAGATTTTCACCGGCTTCGGACGCACCGGCTCCACGTTCGCCTTCGAGCAAGAGGGCGTTGTGCCGGATCTGCTTTGCGTGGGGAAGGCACTGGGCGGAGGTCTTCCACTCAGTGCGTGTCTAGGACCCGAAAGGATCATGTCGGCATGGCCAGACTCCGCCGGCGAAGCGCTGCACACCAGCACGTTTATGGGTCATCCACTCTCGTGCGCGGCTGCGTTGGCGTTTCTCGATGTGTTGGACGAAGAGAACATAGTGGAGCGAGCCGCCGCGTTGGGCGACGAAATCGCAGGTCGACTCCGGCACCAACTGAAGGATGTGGTTGGCGTGAGCGAGATCAGAGCTCGGGGCCTTTTCATAGGCATAGAGCTCGCCTCAGCATCGGGACATCCATTGGGCGGTGGAGGAGCAGCCGTAGCCGCCGCTGCGCTAGCTAAGGGACTGCTGACGCTCCCGGCGGGGGAGGCGGGCCACGTGGTCGAACTAGCACCTCCCGCTACGATGACATCCGAGCAAGCCGAAGTAGGGATCGGGCTCTTGGCCGAGGTGATCCGCTCCGTGTTGGACGCCGGCCTGGATGCGCCGGCATGACGCGGCCGCCGGAACCGTGGCGCGCCGTGCTGTTCGACCTCGACGGGACGCTGGCCGATACGACCGAACTGATCCTCACCTGTTTCCGCCACACCATGGAGCAACACCGGGGCGCCCGGCTCCCCGATGACCTGTGGCTCGCCACGATGGGCCAACCCCTGCGGGTCCAGATGCAAGCGTTCGCGTCATCGCCGGAGGAGCACTCCCGCATGGTCGAGACGTATGTGCGCCATCAGGAGGATATCCACGACGATATGGTCCATCCGTTCCCAGGAGTGGTCCAGCTTCTGAGCGACTTGGAGCGGGCCGGGGTGCCTGTGGCCCTCGTGACGAGCAAGGGCCGCAGCATGGCGATGAGGACACTCCGGTGCTGCGGCCTCCTGGACTTCTTTCCACACATGGTGGTTGGCGATGAGGTGACTCATGGTAAGCCACACCCCGAACCCGTAAACAGGGCTCTGGAGGCCCTCGACTTGGAGCCGGGGCCCGACGTGCTGTTCGTCGGCGACTCGTCGTGGGATGTGCTCTCGGGTAATGCGGCTGGCGTGAGCACAGCCGCAGCGTTGTGGGGTCCGATCGAGCGGGCGGTGCTGGAAGAGGCGGGGCCCGACTACTTAATCGCCACGCCGAGCGACGTGCTCGCTACCAACGCGCCCGGCTGAACCTCAGCGCGCCGAGGTTGCGTACTCGACCCTTTCCGCAAAGTCGATGTCCTTCTGAGTGATGCCCCTGGCCTCCCTCGTCGTGACCGACAGACGGACCTTGTCGTTGCGGATATCGATGTCGGGGTGATGGTTGAGGTCGTCGGCAATGCTGGCGACCCGGTTCACGAACACGATTGTGTTTCGGAACGTCGGAAAGCTGAAGTCCTTCCGTAGATATTTTCCGTCACGCTTCCACCCCGGGCGACCGCGCAACCAGCCTCGAATGGACTCGTCATTGAGCTTTTCTGCCATGCAGCGCTCCCGTGCGACACTGTGCTCCTCCAATCCGCGGGCCTTCACGGAGGAGGATCATACTCCCGCAAGAGGTAACCCGAAGTGGGATGGACCGTTCCAGGGCTTGAACCGCCTCCCCGGACTCTGTATTTTTTCGTCCGATTCCGGAGTTGGAAGAGGAGACGCCCCCATCGTCTAGTGGCCCAGGATACCTGGTTCTCAGCCAGGAGACCGGGGTTCGATTCCCCGTGGGGGTACTGAAGGCCCGGGCCGTGTGCCCGGGTCGCATGGTGTTGGTCGCTTAGCTCAGTTGGTAGAGCGCTACGTTCACATCGTAGAAGTCACTGGTTCGAGTCCAGTAGCGACCACTTTTCCCAGCCAAAATTCGCGACTGAAAATGGCGGTCTCACTGGGGTTCTGAGGGGGACTTGTCGTTGGCCCTGAAGGACT
>JBGMRK010000032.1:0-13011 GCA_048061375.1 Longimicrobiales bacterium
GGAACGAATGACGACTCGGACGATCTGAGTTGCCGGGAGCCTTTCCGCTGGGTGCCGTTCCTGGGTGTCGTTTGGGCTGAAAAAGCGGAAAGAAAGGCGATTGAAACCGGAAGAACCGGAAGGCCCAGTCGCTAGAAAGCCACGTCGTTTCAGGCTTTTCCGGTTTCCCTTTCCATCTTCTCTGGCCTGATAAGCGTGAGGTTGAGAACCATGCCACGACCGCTCCTGGCGAGGGAGGCGTGAGCAGGCACGCCCAATCGGATTCCAGCCTGTTCAGCTGAAGCACACACAGTGAACCCCTGGCACCAACTTGGCACCAGAACTGGCACCAAATCGCCCTCAGCGGTCCCCGAAGCCATCAATCCCTTGAAACACCGCCCTTTTCACTGTCTATCCCCAGTGATTTTTAAGTCCCCTGCGTTTACCGATTTCGCCACCCCGGCTGAGGGACCACCTTACAAGGACCGCACGCCATTTGACAGGTCGCCGACATTTGGGCGTATGATGAACGGAAAGCTGTGCGTTCTTCAACACGAAACGAGTCGATCATGCGCACGTCCTCGGCACTTGTGGCCACAGTGGCTCTCCTGACACTCGCCTGCTCATCCTCGGGCCGTTCATCTCAATCCAACGCCCGAAACAGGGGGGCCGTGATTACGGCAGAGGAACTGGCCACTGCGGCGGAGCTGGACGCTTTCGACGCGGTGCGGCGTTTCCGGCCCATGTGGCTCAGGACGCGCGGCCCAGTTTCCATCAGCCTGCAGGATAAGGCAGGCGTCCGGGTCTACATCGATGGATCCAGGCGTGGTCGGCTCGAGGCGTTGAGGGCCTTCCGAGTCACCGACATCGAGTCCATTACCTATCTCAGCGCGCCGGAAGCTACCCTACGGTTCGGGATAGACCACTCGGACGGTGCGATTCTCGTGATTCTAAAAAGAGGCAACAGTTAGGCACCATGGACTGACGGGTCGGCCCCCACCGGACCGGTCAGTCCGATCGCCTATCGCTCGGTTCGACCCCACCCAACTCCCTGACCAGAAACAGTGGACGCCTCTGGGTCTCCATGTAGATGCGCCCGACGTACTCACCGATGGCGCCCAGCATTAGGATTTGAACCCCCCCCAGAAAGAACATGCCCGTGACGAGAAGCGCGTATCCGGGTATCGCCAAGTCGAGAAACAGTCGTTGGTATGCGACCCAGATGGTAGCGACAGCGCTGAACAGCGTGACCGCGAAACCCATCATGCTCACCAGCCGCAGCGGGAACGTCGAGAAACCGGTGATGGCGTCCAACGTCAGTAGAATGAGTTTGCGGAGAGGATACTTGGTTTCGCCGGAGTGCCGCGCGTCCCGTGAATACTCGACCGCCATCGAGCGAAATCCGGTCCAGGCGACCATGCCCCTTACGAACCGATTTCGCTCGGGCATCTGGAGAAAAGCGTCGACCACTGGGCGAGACATAAGCCGGAAATCACCCGTATCCGCCGGGAAGTCGAAGTGGACGAGCCACCGCATCAGACGGTAGAACAACGCGCTACTGAACCGCTTGAGCCGGCCCTCTCCAGCCCGAGCCCCTCGTGTGGCAAACACGAGGTCATAGCCTTCACGCCACTTGCTCACCAGTTCGGGGATGACCTCGGGGGGATCCTGGAGGTCGGCATCGATGAGCACGATGGCCGCACCTTGTGCGTGGCTGAGTCCGGCGGTGCTCGCGGCCTCATGGCCGAAGTTCCTGGATAAGGCGACGAACTTTATGCGGCGGTCGCGCGCATGCTCTCGCTTCATGACGTCGAGAGTGCCGTCGTGGCTGCCGTCGTCCACCAGGATCACCTCGAATCCCGCGTCCAGAGGCTCGACGGACTCCGTGAGGCGCCTTACGAGGAGTGCGATGTTGTCCTCTTCGTCGTGGCAGGGCACGACGACGGAAATGGTCGGCGCCTCGCTCATCGGGCAGTATCCTCAGGCTCGCTCATGCGCTGGTAGATTGTTATGTCGGGTCCCGGCCGGACGACGCCACCGAAACCGATCAATGGAAGGTAGAACGCGTCGTGTTGGTCGTACCAGCCCGGAGCGTCGAGCCCTCCCACGCCTCGTACGGATTCAACGAGTCGGTATTCGTCCTGGAGGATTTCCCTCAGGGCGGCGAAGACAGGACTGTACAGACGTAGCGGGCTCTCCAAAACGACTACGTAATCGGGTGGGTCGCCGTCACCGAAGGACCCCGTATCCTCGTCGAAAGTCACCGCTGTGAACCTCGCCTCCGAGCCTTGGGCCTCGAGCCAGTCGATCTTGGCGTCTAACGAGCGGATCGAGTAACTCCATGCCTTTTCCAGCGCTCCGCTGCCCCACGATGCCTGCCGCACCACCCGGTCCCGGCGCGCGCGAAGGGAGTCCGCGGTCTCAGGCAATTCGAGGCGTCCGTAGACGACACCTGTCTGGTGGACGGTGTTTTCACCGGCTCTCGCGTTCTCCTGGAGCCACCGGCCGGCCAACACTCGGCTGTCGGTACGCGCCAACATGCGGTCGAACTGCACGGCTGCGTACAGGGACGGCGCAGCGAACAGACCCACCAGGAGTCCGCCGAGCACGACACGGCGGGCATCCGGCAGGCGATCGATCAGAAACGCGGTGAAGATTCCGGCCGCTACGCTGACGAACGGAAAGAGCGGGAGCATGTAGCGAAGGAACACCGTTCGGGAGTCGGCGGTGAGCAGATAGAAGAGGACCGGGAACATGAAGAACACCGCCGACCGCTCCCAATTCTGTCTGAACGCGATTCCGGCACCTGCGATACCCCCGAGAAACACTGGCCAGCCCAAGCCCAGCGGCAAAGTGTAGCGCAGGTGATACCACCCCCCGACGCCCAAATCCAGTCCGTGCCCCCCCTTCAGGTGTCCCATTTGAGAGAGGAAGTGGTTGGAGAAGATCTCGAAGTCCAAAATCGAAAACGGCGTGAACATCACAAAGGCCGACACCGCCGCGAGGCCGAACAGCCAGAGGCGCGCGTCCAACACGCTGCGCCATGTCATCACGACTAGAGAGCGCACAATGGAGGGGGCGCTCCCGTCCTCCAGCCGCCATTCCCTGGCGCCACGAACGAAGGCCCACCAATGAAGCGCCACGACCGGGCCACCAAAAACCAGGCCCACATACTTGGTCGAGGCGGCCAGGCCGGCGAACACGCCGGTCCAGATGTACTCTCGCCGAGTGCCGTAGTCATGTGCCCTGAGAACGAATAGGCCGGCAAGCGCGATAAAGAGCGTGAGCAGCGCGTCCGACCTCCCGAAATGGGAATCCCGGACATGTACCACGCTTACCGCCATGAAGAGAGCGGCCGCCAATCCCGCTCGCCTCCCTGAGAGTGTCTTCGCGGCGAAGTAGACCACGACCGGTGTGGCCGTTCCCGCGAGAGCCGAGACCATGCGCGCGCTGAACACCACGGAAATCGGACGAACAGCTTCGTCTAGAAGGATGGTAGCAAAGTCTGCGCCCAACAGACTCTGAAACAACGCTGCAGCCCCGTAGACCGCAGCCACCAAATAGAGATAGAGCGTCGGGTACTCATAGAAATGCGGATTTAGGTCCCCGGTGAAGAATCTCAGCGATCGTCGTGCAAGCTGGATTTCATCGGGGGTGGCTTGAGTGTGCGGAAAGCCGAAATTCAGTGCGTAGAGACGTAGGATGGCCGCGAGAAGAACGATCCCCCAGAGTACCGGGGGGATTCCCAGCCAAGTGCGCCTTTCCTCAGGCAAAACATGGTGCCGGCTCGGGAAGGTCCATGGAACGCCTTTGCATCACAACTTGTCCTCGTCCATGGGAAGACGGCATTGTAGCTGGACCTGCCGCCTTGTTACACGCTGGCCGCCGAATTAGCAAGAACGGCGGCTGGATGCCGCTCGCCGATACGCCCACAGGAGCAAATACAGTGAACGCCGAGAGATTCCGCAAACTTCAGGAGGTGTTGGGACGCCGGCAACCGGATCTCACGGTGCTCATGGAACGGGTGCACAAGAGCCGCAATCTCTCTGCGATTCTGCGAAATTGCGATGCCGCCGGTGTCTTGGAAGCCCATGCGATCCCCCCGAAGGACGGATTGGAGATTCACGCACACACCTCGGCCGGCACGTCCAAGTGGGTGAAAGTGGTGAGGCATCGAACCGTGCGGGGCGCAACCGAGCGTTTGCGGGCCGAAGGCTTCCGGATTCTGGCCGCCCACCCAGGCAACGGCGGAGCCGACTACCGTGAGGTCGATTTCACCACACCGACAGCGATCATGGTGGGTGCCGAACTCCTAGGGCTCACCGATGAGGCACTGGGATTGGCAGACCAGCTCGTGGAGATCCCCATGCTCGGCATGGCGAGCTCACTCAACGTCTCGGTGGCGACCGCCCTTCTGCTGTTCGAGGCAGCTCGTCAAAGGACATCCGCGGGTATGTACGAAACGTCGAGACTTTCCCAGGTCGATTTCCAACGCACCCTTTTTGAATGGGCGTATCCTCGGATCTCTCGGCGCCTCCGTGAGGGAGGGCGTCCCTACCCCCCGCTGAGCCCGACCGGAGAGTTTCACTTCTAGTCCGCCCTCGGCGGCGGGGCTTCCAGGTGCCCTAGCTGGAAGCGGAGGGAATCTTCCAGTCCCGGAAAGAGGAACTCATAGCCGGTCGACTCGGCCTTCCTGGGGAGCACGCGCTGTCCGTGCAAGAGTAGTTCCTGCCCCATCTCCCCAAACAGAGCACGTATCGCCAGTCCCGGCACGGGAATGACCGTCGGACGGCGCAGCACCCGACCCAGCACATCGGCGAACGTCGCATTCGGCACCGGGTAGGGTGCCGAGGCGTTGAGTGCCCCGCTAACCGACTCTTCGCAGATCGCATGGTTGATCAAGCCGAGGAGATCGTCGGCGTCGATCCAACTTATGTACTGCTCGCCGCTCCCCAAACGGCCACCGATCCCAACCTTGAACGGGAGCAGCATGGTGCCCAGCGCTCCACCACCGGGGCTTAGCACCATACCGGTACGGAGGTGAACCACCCTGATCCCGGACCTCTCGGCCTGTCGGGTGGCCCCTTCCCACTGGCGGCAAACACCCGCGAGAAAACTCTTCCCGGGTTTGGAGCCCTCCGTGATGATCTCATTGCCACGATTACCGTAATAGCCGACAGCCGAGCCGGAGATCATGACCTTGGGTTTGGAGCCCAGCCGAGAAATCGTGCGGGCGAGCAGCTCCGTTCCTTTGACCCGGCTCTCGAGGATTCTCTTCTTCTTACTTTCGCTCCAACGCTCACCAGCAATGCTCTCGCCGGCGAGATGAACCAAGGCGTCGATTCCCTCCAGTTTCCTGCCATCTATCTCGCCCGTTTCGGGGTCCCATTGGACAAGATCGTCATGGGGTCCTGGGGGACGTCTTACGAGCTGGAGAACCTTATGGCCCGCCGTAGTGAGCATGTGGACGAGCGCGGAGCCTACCAGGCCAGAGGCGCCGGTGACGGCCACGGTGAGAGGGCCCCGGGCAACATAGCGGCGGGCGCGATCGAGGTCGTCACGAAGTCGACGATACCGGAACGCGAACAGACGGCCGAGTTCGCGCTCCACCACCGATCCAGCGAACAATCGGCCCGCCGACCCGAGCGGAGGTGCCCAGTCCACGATGTCCTCCAAGAGGCAGCCACCGTTGTCCGTGGCGGTGAACCGGTGCTCGTGGCGCCACCTGCCCAGGGGACCCTGGACTTGCTGGTCGCAAAAACGGTGCCCTTCCTCGTAGTCGGAGTGAACGACCTCCCAACGGATCTTGGTAGGTCCCCGGCGAACCCGCAGGACGACTCTTCCGGCGTCTTCGATCCCGCCGGTTCGGCGCACCACACGGACGTTTTCCCATGGAGGGATCAGCCGCTCGAGGGCTCCTGGGCGTGTATGCCACCGAAACACTTCGTGACGGGGATGGTCTAGGATCGTGCTGTATCTATGTTCAGGCATTCAAGCTCCTGGAGGTGCGGGAGCGACCCACACCGTTCAATCTGGCGGCACCCCCTCGGGGTCCAGCTTAGTGGGAAAGAGCGCGCTCATCACGTCTCTCAACCGGTCTTCCAGCTCCGCATCCTTAATAAGAACACCCGACGCTTGTTCCCTCAGGATCCTTCGTTCGTCGGGATCCAGGTCCTTCGAAGTCACGACGATCACCGGGAGACCGGTGTGGTAGGGAATCGCGCGTAGCCTCTCGAGGAACTCGATGCCGTCCATCACCGGCATCGCCAGCTCGAGGAACACGGCGTCCGGGGATTCCGTCTCTATCATCTGGAGCGCGTCCTCCCCGCTCGAAGCGAACTGTAACTTAACCCCATCGCCGGCCAGGTACTCGCCGATCAAACGCTGGAAGTCGAGATCGTTATCCACCACGAGCACACGGCGAGACCTCTGGGAACCGAGATTTCGCCACAGCACGCGGAGCAGGTCTTCACGCTCGAACGGCTTGCTCAGCAGGTCGACGGCCCCGAGCAACCGGCCGCGTTGTTCAGCGGCGACCACACTGATCACTACGACGGGGATCTCTCGGAGATTCGGATCCTGCTTGAGAATCTGCAGGGTGTCCCACCCATCCAAATCGGGCATCATCAGGTCGAGTGTGAGTAGGTCCGGGTGTTCTCTTCGCGCCTTCGAGATTCCCTCGGCTGCCGACGTCGCCTCGGTTACACGGCAACCAAACCCTTCCAGGTAATGGGTCAGAAGTGCTCGGGAATCTGGGTCGTCGTCGATTACGAGCACATGATACTGCTTACCTCGCTGCGCAAGCTCGAGTGGCGCCGCTTCTGGTGCCTGGTCCCGGGGCGCTCCCCCCCCGGCTTCGTCGGTGATCATCTCATCGGCCTCGTCCACCTCGACCGCCTCGCCGGGGTGAAGGTGGATCGTGAAGGTCGTCCCCTCTCCTACCACGCTATCCACGGTCAGGTCGTACCCCATCAGCCTGCACAATTCCCGAGATATCGTGAGCCCCAGTCCCGTGCCGCCAAAGGTGCGCGCGGTGCCGGCTTCGGCTTGTTGAAACGCATGAAAGATTGCCTCCAGCCGCTCCGGCGGGATGCCGATTCCGGTATCCCGCACCGCGATCACTGCGGGTTCGTCGCCTCCCACCATGGTTCGAATCTGAATGACGATCTCGCCCTCGGCGGTGAACTTGAGTGCGTTCCCGACGAGGTTTACGATGACCTGCTTCAACTTGGCGGAGTCACCCTCGATTTCCGCCAAGCCCTCCGGCACCTCCGCCCTGACCGCTACCCTCCCTTTCTTCTGCCTGATCTGACCGTCCACCAGGGACATGGCGTCGCGGGCCACGGTGCCCAAGTCGACGGCGTGGGTCTCGAGTTCGAGTTTCCCGGACTCGATCTTCGCGAGATCCAGGATTTCGTTGATGAGCGTGAGCAGGTGGCGCCCGTTCACCTGGATGCGCTCGAGGAAGCCCAGCTCCTGTTCGATGAGGTTCCCGCCCTTGTTCTTGAGCAGAATGTTCGCGAAGCCGATTACCGAATTGAGCGGCGTCCGCAACTCGTGGCTCATGTTCGCCAGGAATTGGCTCTTGGCGACGTTGGCCTCTTCTGCCTGGGTCTTGGCGGCCAAGAGCTCATCCTCCGCCTGCTTCCGCCAGGTCACGTCCTTGCTGAACACCGCGACGCCCGCGGTGCCTTGTTCGTCACGAATGGGGTTGAAGAACAACTCGTAATGGAGTACCTCCTCATTGACCACTTCTTCACGGACTCGGGAGAGTCGGTTACCCATGAGCGCGAGATCGTACGCCTCTCGATACCAGGCCACCTGATCCGGCGGCAGAGAATCTTCGGGAGCGTCCCCCACGGCGGGCTCGACACCGCTCCGTGCTTCAATCTCGAGGGCAAAGGCGGAGTTGAACGTGATCAAACGGTGATCGGTACCCACCGACCAGATAGCGTCACCGGTATTCTCCACGAGGGCGTTGAGGTTCGCCCGCGAGGCCGCCAATTCCACCTCGGCATTGGTCTGTTCGGTAACGTCCCGCATAATACTCCGGACGGCGACGAGCTCCCCCTCTTGAAGACTGGGGTTCGCGTTCACTGAACAGATCACCGGGTGTCCGTTCCGGTGAGTGAACTCCAGGATCAACCCTACCTGCGGGGTCCCGGCCCGGACTTTCTTGAAGGCCTCCATCAAGCGTCCTCGGTCCCGCTCTGCGATCAGATCTCTGATATTGAGGCCGCCCAGCTCATCTTCGCCGTGCCCGAGCGTGCGCTGCCAGGCTCGGTTGGCGTAGACTAGATTTCCCTCAGGGTCGGTCACCTGAATCAGGTCGTTCGCATTGTCGAGGAAGTCCTGGAGGCGGTGTTCGGCGGCGCGACGTACCTCCACCTCCCGAGTCATGGTCTCGTTCCAGGCGTGGATCGCTTGGAAGGCCTGTCCCTCGCGCTGGAAGGTGACGAAAACGCTGATCATCAAACCACTTAGGACCGCTACGTAGCTCGCAATCTTGAGCAAATGCGCCGCATCCGAAACCGCGTCGAATTCCGCGGTGGCCTGCGCCATGAACGCGCCGTGCAGCATCACGCTGATGAGCAGCGCGATGATCAACCAATGTTCGAACGACTCACGCCTCCACTGTCCCTTCCGTAGATACCCGGCCATGGCCAAGAAGAAAAAGAAAGCCGGCACGAGTTCACCGGGTCGGGCGGCCAGGGACTCCGGAAAGTACGCCGACGAAATCGGAACGAAGGCAAAGAACAGGAACGTCGTCGCTGTGAGTATGGCCGCCGTCATATAGACGGAGATCTCCTTGACCCCTGTGCGCTCCTCGGAGCCCTCCGGCTTCCAGAGAAGCAGGCTCGCGAAAAGGAAGATCGACAGGAAGGCGCGCGACGCGATCCAAGTCCAAGCCGCGGCGTCACGCTCATCGCCGAAAATAAGCAGGGCTGGCGCGAGGTTCGACGTGATGATGGCGTGGTAGGCGTCCAAGACGCCCGTAGCCAAGAACCCCGTCCCGATGAAAAGGAAGGTCTCCTGCTTGCGACTGTAGAAGCGAACGAGCGAAAGGCCGCCGACCACGAATGCCAGTGTCGTGGCCACGAACTCGAGGACGGTGTGCCGTTGGGCGTCACCCTGCCAGGGCGAATCCCTCAGTATGAACGAACCTCCCACGAGGACCACGAGCAGAACCCAGTACACGGTGGCGCGCGCGGGCGCTCGGTCGCTCGCAAACGGGATGACCTCTGGTACGTCCAAGCCCGAGGACATCGATGACGAGGCGACCTCGGACGGCAGATTGACGCTCGGTATCTCTAGCGTCGACTCTCCGCCCCCGATCCGCTCGGCATCAGAGGAAGTATCGCTGGTCAGGGAGTCTTGCTCAGGCAACGTTCGATAGCGCCCATGAGGACCGTCTCATCAATGATGGGCTTCGTCAAGTATTCGTCAAAGCCGAGGTCGAGGTACTTCTCCCGGTCACCGGCCATGGCGTGCGCCGTGAGCGCGATCACAGGCAGGCCGGCCAGGGACTCCTGTCCGCGGATCCACTCCAGTACTTCGGTGCCATCCATCTCCGGAAGCGAGATATCCAGGAGGACGAGATCGGGCTTGGCCTCTACGAGTCCCGCGACGGCCTGTTTGCCCGTCTCGAATTCGACGATGTCATAGAGCTCATCGAGAATCGCCTCCACGAGCATCCGGTTGTCCGGATTATCCTCCACGACAGCGATTCGAAGCTTCATTCGGGTGATCCTATCGTAAGTGATTCAAGCACATCGCGGGCACGGTCGAACGCGGCTTCGATTTCGGGAAGCAACGCGCGCACGGCTTCGAGATCGCCCTTCGCCGCGTGATCCTCTATTTGTTCCGCGAGGCGGCGCACTTCTCGGGCGCCCACGTTGGCAGCGCTGGACTTCAGGGAGTGGCCGCCTCGTTCCGGAAGGTCGCCCGGCTCGTCCTCCTCGCAGGTCCGGATTTGGTCGATGCGTTGGGGGGCACTCTCGAGGAAGAGGCGGACCATTTGACGCGTGAGGTCGGCACCTCCCCACTCCTCGAGGCGATCGAGCGCCGCTTGTTCGATAATTGTCTGGTCCATGTGGGTTCGCTTGCAGTCTAGTATGTGGGCCAGCACGGAGCAAACAGACGCTCGCCGCCTATCTGCGCGAGGTTCATCCGCTTGGAGACCGATTGTCGCCGCGAGCGGGCGTGGATCGCATCGAGTCTGGACGCACCCACGATACGCAGTGCTCGCACTCAAGATATGATGCACCTGAGCACCCTCCTAGAGGAATGCGGACTCCAGGCGTTCCGACCCACCTACGCTCCAGAAGGCTCTTGTGGCTGACCAGGACGGGGAACTCGTTGGAGTGGCCGATCACGAGCGCTACGGAGAAAAGGGGTCGGCGCGTTCCGTAGCCGCACGCCGGACTCGTCGTTCGAGAGGGGTCAGCGAAGCCTTGTCTCGGTACTGCTGGACCGGGCGCGCACGCTCTGACGGTGGATCAGGGCTCCTTCGCAGCCGCATCCCTCAAGGCCGCGATCGCGAAGGTGACCCCCTCGGGGTGTTTGAATACGGCCGACCCGGCCACGAGGACGTTGGCTCCCGCGGACACGACCGAGGGCGCGGTGCTGGCATCGATGCCACCGTCCACTTGGATGTCCACGTCGGGCCGCCCGGCTCCGGTGAGTGACTCTCGCACCCGTGCGACCTTGCCGGTGCACGAATGGATGTAGGCCTGACCGCCAAACCCCGGGTTCACGGTCATGATCAGAACAAGGTCCACGTGGGCCAACACTTCGGACAGCACCTCGACCGGCGTCGCCGGATTGATCGCCACGCCGGCCCTGACACCCGAGTCTCGGATCTGTTGAACGGTCCGGTGCACATCAGGACAGGCTTCCTGATGAACGGTGATCACGTCGGCGCCGGCTTCGGCGAACGCCGTGATATACGACTCGGGTCGTTCGATCATCAGATGGACGTCGACGGGTACGTCGGTCGCCGCGCGCACGGCTTTGGTCACTCCGGGACCTATGGTGATATTCGGCACGAAGTGCCCGTCCATCACGTCCACGTGGATCCAATCCGCACCTGCGTCCACGGCTTTACGTACATCGTCTGCGAGGCGGCCGAAATCGGCCGAGAGGATCGAGGGTGCGATCAGAACGCTCATCGGGTTCTCTCGATGATCGTGACACCTCCGACGTCGGCGACGTACGCCTTCTCGGCCATCCCCAAGAAGAGCCCAGATTCCACCACCCCGGCGCGAGCGGCGAGCTCGGCTTCCACGGCTTTGGGGTCGTCGATGCCGCCCGGAAAACGACAATCGAGGATGTAATTTCCATTGTCTGTGGTCATGGGTTGGCCGTCGGGGCGCGTGCGTAACGACGGATGTGCGCCCATCTCGTGGAGCGCGTGTTCATGAACCTCCCAACCAAACTGGACGACTTCCACCGGAAGCGGTGCCCGCTCACCCAATCTGCGCACGACCTTGGTCTGATCGGCGATGATGACCATTCGGATCGCCGCCTGGGCCACCATCTTCTCGCGAAGAAGGGCCCCCCCCAGTCCCTTGATGAGGTTCACCGAAGCGTCGACCTCGTCGGTTCCATCGATCGCAAGGTCGAGAATAGGATGCGCCGCGAGCGAGGTGAGCGGGATTCCCAAGTCCCTGCAGCGGTCCGCAGTCCACAAGGAAGTCGGGACGCCCATGATCTCCCTCAAACGCCCCACACGCATATACTCGGCGAGGCCGACCAGGAAGTGGGCCACGGTACTCCCTGTACCCAGGCCGAGAACCATACCCTCGGCCACCTCGTCGAGGGCTCCGAGGGCGGCCGCCCTCTTGAGCGGTCCCGTCTGGTTCATGACCTGTCGAGCCGAATTCGGATCGATGCGATCAGGCGCCGAACTCCCGAAGCACGTCCATGACGCGGGTGGTCGCCGCGAGGGCCTCGTCGTAGGGCCGCTGCCACATGTTCCGCCCGAAGATCAGCCCGGTCGCTCCGGACTCCATGGCTGTACGAGCCTTGTGGAGGAGATCCTCGTCCCCGAGCTTGCTGCCCCCGCTGAAAAGCACCATACAGCGCCCCGCGGACTGGACCACCCGGCGTGCTCCCTCACCGTAGTCGAACTCTAGGCCGGCGTACTCGCCCGGCTGTTCGGCATCCTGTTTTCCATGCTTCGGCATGTTGAGCTTGACGACGTCGGCACCCATCTCGAGGGCCACACGAGCCGCGTAGTCGACAGCGTAGAGGCTGTCCCGTCCACCTTTTTCTCCGATCGCGCTTCCGCGGGGATACGACCAGACGATCAGCGGCATGTTGTATTTGTCGCAGTCCTCTCGAACCATCGCCAGCTGCTGGATGTCCTCGTCCTGCCGCGGCGAACCGACATACAGCGTGTACCCGACCGCATCAGCACCAAGTGCGACGGCATCCTCGACACTTCCGGTCAATGACGAGAACGCGTCGGCATCGGAAGGAATGGTCGTCTTACCGTTGATCTTGAGGATCAGGGGGACCTTGCCGGCGTACTTCGCCATGTACTTCCGGGCCAACCCATAGTGACAGGCTACGCCGTTGTAGTTCCCCTCCAGAGCTAGACGCCATTGAAACTCCGGATCTTGCGAAGCGGGGTTAGGGAAGAAGTCGATCGGACCGTGCTCGAGCCCTTGGTCGATCGGGAGCAGCAACAGCGTTCCGTTCTTGAGCCCTCGTTCATAGAGCAGCCGGTGCAGGCGCACGCGCTTGCCCAGCGGCATGTCGAGTTGTTCGAGGATGGGGCGGGTTACGGCGGGTGTGGCGGGAGCCTCTGCAGGGGAAGGTCCAGCGGACATCTATGCCTCCAAAAGTGCGAATACACGGAGCGCTTCGTGGTCGGGTCCTGGGGCCGTAAATCTACGTGGACGCTACAGTAGAAGCCAGACATGATGGTCGACACCGGGGCGTACCCCAGGCAGACTTCGCGTCATGAATCGCAGCCACTCAGCGTCCACCCGGTTTCACTGGTATCGACTCCCCACCGGGAGTCCG
>JBGMRK010000032.1:13111-19087 GCA_048061375.1 Longimicrobiales bacterium
GAGACCCACCTGCCCGTGATTGCCGATCCCAGCCACGCGGGTGGCCGGCGGGATTTGGTGGGTCCGCTCTCCTACGCCGCGGTGGCTGCGGGCGCCGACGGTCTCATGATCGAGGTCCATCCAGATCCCGAGACGGCCGTATCTGATGGTGAGCAGTCTCTCACGATCCCCGAGTTCGCAGAGATGATGGAAACCTTGAGGCCGTTCGCGGAAGCCGCCGGTCGAGTCATGCCGGAAGGGCGCGTCGGAGCCTGACTGTTCAACTCGGGTCAACCGGTGAGTGCGGCCCGCGCGGTCGCCAATTGAGTCTCGATGGCGCGCCGCGCGGTTCCACCCGCCGATGTGCGGGCTTCTACGGAAGCCTCCCACGTCAGATTCGCCACTATATCGGAGGAGAGCTCGGGGTGGGCGGCCCGAAGGGCCTCTTCTGGAAGTTCGTGCACGGTTTTCCCCTCGCGCTCGGCGGTGCGCACTAGGCGTGCAACCGCGTCGTGGGCCTTACGGAACGGCACTCCCTTCTTGACCAGGTAGTCGGCGAGGTCCGTGGCAAGGAGCTGCCAATCCAGTTGGGCCGCGATGTTGTCGGGCTTGAATTCCGCGTCGGCCAACGTGCCGGCTATGGCGGGAAGAACGAGAAGAAGTGTGTCGATCGAGTCGAACAGGATCGACTTGTCGTCCTGAAGATCCCGGTTATACCCGGTGGGGAGTCCTTTGATAACAGTCAGGAGCGCCGTGATGTTTCCCATGAGTCGGCCGGCCTTGCCGCGAGTGAGTTCGGCGACGTCCGGGTTCCTCTTCTGTGGCATGAGGCTCGATCCAGTCGAAAACCCGTCCCCGAGTCTCAAATAACCGAACTCGCGGCTACTGAAGATCACGATGTCTTCGCAGAGCCGGGACATGTGTGTCCCGATCATTCCGGCGGCGAATACGTAGTCGACCATCCAGTCACGGTCACTGACGGCATCCATGCTGTTTTCCGACAGGCGATCGAACCCGAGATCGTCACGAAGCCGAGCCCGATCGATGGGGAAAGGGCATCCCGCCAACGCGCCGGATCCGAGCGGGAGCGAGGACGCCCTAGCGCTCGCCTGGCGAAGCCGGTCACGGTCGCGCATGAGCGGCCAGAAATGCGAGAGCACCCAGTGGGCCGCCCGAACCGGCTGAGCCTGCTGGAGGTGCGTGTATCCGGGCATGATCAAGTCCACTGATCGCCCGGCTGATGAGACGAGCTCTCCAAGCACGCAGCTGAGTGCGTCATCCAAGACGCGAGCAGCGTCCATTCCCCACAGTCGTAGATCGGTGGCCACCTGGTCGTTACGGGACCGGCCCGTGTGAAGCTTGCCGGCGACCTCTCCGATTTCGTCGTGGAGCAGACGTTCGACGAGTGAATGGATGTCTTCGTCCGTGTGGCCGCTCGATCCGTCCGCGGCGAGTCGCTCCGCGACCCCATCGAGGCCGGATACCAGTGCCTCGGCCTCATTCTGTGGAATCACGCCGGCACGGCCGAGTTCGCGGGCCCACGCTTGGCTCCCCCTGATGTCATGCTCCCAGAGGCGGAAGTCCACGCTGAGACTGTCGTTGAGAGGAACCATTTCGTCGGCCAAGCCACCCTCGATACGACCGCCCCACAGGGGCCGCTCCCGTCCGACCACCAGACTAACGGCCTGCCGAAGTGTCGAGCAGCTCCCCCACCCACTCCCCCGATTCCTCCGAGGCCCGATCCCGATCACCACCCACACGGGCCGGCAAGCCGAAGAGCTTGATGAATCCGGCCGCGTCCGCGTGGTCGTAGCTTCCCGAATCTCCGAACGAGGCGAGACCTAAATCGTACAGCGAGTGAGGGCTGGTGCGAGAAACGATCCGCGATGACCCTTTGTAGAGCTTGACGCGAACCGATCCAGTGACCGTGCGCATGAGGACCTTGCCGAACGCGTCGAGCGCCTCGCGCTCCGGCGTCCACCACCACCCTTCGTAGACGAGGTCGGCGTACCGTGCCGCGAGCGCGTCCTTCATGGCGAGCGCTCTTCTATCAAGCGTCAGTTGCTCGAGTTCGCGAAGGGCGGTGTACAGGATCGTTCCCCCCGGCGTCTCGTAGAGTCCGCGTGACTTCATGCCCACCAGGCGATCCTCGACGAGGTCGATACGGCCGACGCCGTGCCGCGAGCCGATCGCATTCAACATGGTGAGTAGAGCCACCGCGCCGAGGGGGGCTCCATTCACGGAGACCGGCGTGCCCTCCTCGAAACCGATCTCGACATATTCGGGCTTATCCGGCGCCGACTCTGGGGAACGCGTCCACAGGTATACCGACTCGTCGGGCTCGTAACCCGGATCCTCGAGCGGGCCACCCTCGTGGGAAATGTGCCACAGGTTTTCATCCCGTGAATAGAGCTTGGTCTCATCGACTCCATCCAACGGGATGTCGCGCTCTTGGGCGTAGGCCAGCGCCTCCTCACGCGAGTGAAGCTCCCACTCCCTCCACGGAGCGATCACCTTCAGGTCGGGGGCGAGCGCGATGAAGGTGAGCTCGAAGCGCACCTGGTCGTTTCCCTTCCCGGTACAACCATGAGAGAGGGCATCAGCGCCCACCGAACGCGCTATTTCAACCATGCGACGGGCTATGATAGGCCGCGCCATCGAGGTTCCCAGTAAGTACTTGCGCCCGTAGACCGCACCGGAACGCAAGGTGGGCCAGACGAAGTCTTCGACGAATTCTCGTTTGAGGTCCTCTCCGAAGAACTGTGACGCCCCAGTGGCTTTGGCCCTTTCCTCGAGGCCATCGAGCCCTCCCGGCTGTCCAACGTCAGCCGCGACGCATATCACCTCGGCGTCATAATTCTCACGGAGCCACGGCACAACGACCGAGGTGTCGAGCCCGCCGGAGTATCCAAGAACAACTTTGAGTGCCATCGTTGGTGTCCCTAGGCGGCTAAGGAATCAGGCGAGATCACAGCACAAAAAAAAGCGCGGGCCGGGAACAGGAACCAGCCACTTCCCGCCAAAGCGCTGGTGACGGACGAGCCGTCTTGACTCCCACTCCCGGTCCCGACACTAAACCCAAAATATGCAGTCAAACCGAATATTTATCGTATGTCTATAGCAATGAATAAGACAAACCCAATCCCTTGTCAACCCGCGTCAACACAGAACAATACCGCACCTCCAGGTGCCTTTTTCGGGGTAGAATAGGGCCTCCGTTTCAGCACGGATTTCCGGCGAGCTCGGACAGTCGACACTCCACCACGGGCAGGTCCTCGTCATTCTTCAGAATCAACAGGATGGTGTCGTCGCCGGCGATGGTCCCGAGCACCTCCGGCCACTCTTCACTGTCGATCGCGATAGCGACCGCCTTGGCTCCGCCGTAGGTCGTGCGCACCACGAGCAGGTTGCCCGTTCCCTCCGCGGACAGGAACAGCACCGGTAGCAGGGTCGGAAGTGGTGGCGCATTCTCCCACTCTTCACGCTTCCGATACCGGGACGTGCCCTCCGCATCCTGCACCTTCACGACACGGAGCTCGCGAATGTCTCGAGACAGGGTCGCTTGCGTCACATTGATCCCGCGATGCTGCAAACGCTCACGGAGAGCCTCCTGACTACCGACTCGGTGCTCTTTGATGAGCTCGAGGATCGTCACTTGCCTTGTTTGCTTACCCACCAGCCTCGCCTTCCACGGCATCGTCTGCCAGTTTCTCGAGCAAGTTCGCGAGGAAGCTCACTCTGCGACACGACTCCCTTCCCTTTCCGAACTCAATCCCTGTGGGCGCTTCGCGGGTCCCGGAGCCTTTCGAAAGCTCGGTCGGGACGCCATGCCAACGGGGCCCGGGAATAATCCCCGAGCCCCGACTTTGCCTCATGAATCCTCTATGCGCGGCGATGAGCCGACCCCGGCGAGTCCTAGAAAATGTCGTACTTGACCTGAGCCATGAGGAGGCGCCCGATTTCCGGCACGCCTACGAAGCTCCGGTATCCCGTGTCGAACAAGTTGCTGACGGTGACTTGGAGAGTCGCTCTGCTCGTTGGGATCTTGTACCCCAGCGTCAGGTCCACGATCTGGTAGCTATCCACGCAGGGCTCTTCGTTCACGGCCCCGTTTCCGTTCGTAAGGCACTCGGTCCCCACAAAGCCAGCGGATATGGCCGGGAAGCCCGACTGGAAGCGCACGCGGGCCTCGGCGTTGAACCCGCTGCGAACATCACGGTAACCGAGCGAGGCGCTCCCCTTGAATTCGGGCGCGTTCAGCGCGATCGGTGCGATCCCGTCCTCCACCTTCACGTCGAGGTCGAACTGCTCGCCGAATGTTTTGTCCGCGAAGAAATCGTTGCTGACCCACGACGCGCTCCCGCCGATGGTCCACCGGTCATCCACGAACCACTTGATCGCGAGGTCGGCGCCGTACATGTCTACGGTACCCGCGTTCACGTACGTCACGAGCGCGTCCGCGCCCGACGCGGCCACTCCCGGAGACGACACCGTAGCGAGCGGAATCACCGCCATTGCTGCGGCGACCTGTCCGGCAGTCGCCGACGCGGTTTCCAGGTCCATGCCTGCGCCCGCCATGAGCGCCGGTACGATGAACGTCGCTATATCCTGCCCGTTCAACATAAGCAGGGGCGTGACGAGCACCAGCGGCGAGATGAAGTTTTTCCGCTCGGAGTACCAGGCATCCGCCGCGATCAAGACCTTGTTGTTGAGCACGCCCTGGTAACCGATCTCCAGGGTCGTCGAGGTGCTCTCTTTCAGCTTTCCGATGTCCGGGATAGCACCAGGAGCCAGGGGCGTCTGCTGTTGCGTGTTCAAGTCGAACAGCATGATCCCGATGTCCGCGCTGCTCGGCGTCAGGGAGGCCAGAAGCGGAAGAAGAGGCAGCAAGCTCGGCGGAGCCTGCGCAGCGAGTACCCCCATCGCCAACTGCCACAGGACGGGTGTCGAGGCAGGCAGTAGCTGACCTGGCCCTCCAGTCGCCGCCGGGTTGAAAGGCGACCGCATGCCTACCAGCGATCCATCCGTGTTCTGGAAGCTGAACCCGTTGTTGGGTCCCTGCGCCCGCAGCCGGTACCCCAACCCCGCCAGTGTGGGATCCGGGAAGCGGCCTGCCGAAATGTCGAGGAAGAAATTCAGCGTCGTGGGCGTCGAGAAAGACCGGTTGAAGCTGGCCCGAAAGCTCTGGTTCTCGGCCGGACTGAACACGAGCGCGACCCGGGGCGAGAAGACGTTGTTGTCCAGCTCGCTGTGCTTATCCAGCCGGCCGGCCACAACCAGCTTCAGTTCGTCGCTCAGGCCCACTTCGGCCTGAGCATAGGCACCGACCTCGTCGATGGTATCGTCACCATCGTTGATGCCGTTGATCGTGCCCTCCGTGCGGGGGTCGGTGCGGAAGTAATCCAACCCATAGGTCAGATCGAGACGCCCGTCATCCGTCGCGAACCCGTGTTGGATCTGAGCCACGAAGAGTCTCGAGTTGTCGATCAACGGAGCCCCATCGCGGAGTAGGAAGCTGTTGCCCGAGTCCGTGGTGTTGAGATACGTCTGAGTGAAGAAGCGTCCCTTGTTGAGCCGGACCTGGTAGTACGAATAGATCCAATCCTCCGTCTGACCCGCGCCCAGTCCCGTGAGCTCGATGCCGGATGCACTGGTCATGCCTCCCTGCACCACCAAGGTGCCATCCTCGGCGAACTGCCAGTCCGCCCGAACGTCTCCGCTGAAGCGCTCGAAGTCGAAGTCCCGGATACCCACGCGACCAAGGGCGAGGTCGGCGTTTTCAGTGGTGAGGCCACGCGCCAGGAGTTCCGTCCTGAACGCGGCCGGGTCCGAATCCGCGAGTGACCGGTTGGCGATCTCAGTCGGATCGCTGAACTTGAAGTCGTTTCCCCTGGTGTACTGACCGGAGAACTTGAACCCGAAGTTCTCGCCGATCAGATTCGACGTCCTGATGCCCGCCTGGAACACCGATCTCTCGCCACCGCCGACCCAGACCGT
>JBGMRK010000033.1:0-7257 GCA_048061375.1 Longimicrobiales bacterium
CTGCGCGAATCGTTCACGGCCCCGGGCGTGTCGGTTTCGGTGGTCCATCGCAGTTTCGGTGAAGCCACGTATGGCGGCCGGACAACGGACAACGCCGAGATCGCCTTCGATCTCTCCACGACGTCCGTTCGGGCGATCATCGGTAAGGACCTGCCGTTCATCGGATTCTTCGCGGGTGTGGGATGGGATTGGCACCGTGGGGACATGTCGTTACGCGCCAGGGCCCCCGGAGGCGCGATCAGCACCGCGACGGACGATTTCACCGACCGGCGAACAGTCTATTTCGGCGGTACGTCCTGGTCCTTCTTGGTCCTCCAGGGGTCGATCGAAGCGGGTTGGTCGTCGGGGTTTGGGGATCTACCGGGGCGAACCGGAGACTTCAGCGCCTCGTCCCGCCTGTTTTTCGGTTCGGCTGCCCTGCGCGTCACGTTGTGATGTCTCACACCCTGGCCTCGCCCGCGAGCCTCTCTGCCCGAGAATTCGAGTGGCTCGACGAGGCGGAAGCGCTGGCCGGACTCGGCTGGGGCAGAGTTCATCCCAACCCGATGGTCGGATGTGTAATCGTTCGGGACGGGCGGGTGGTCGGAGCAGGGAGCCACGAGTACTTCGGCGGGCCCCATGCGGAGGTCAAAGCATTGGAGGAGGCGGGCGCGCTTGCCCGCGGGGCCACCGCCTACGTGTCGATGGAGCCGTGCAATCACCAGGGAAAGACCGCTCCATGTGCGCCGGCGCTGGTGCGGGCGGGGATTGCTCGGGTGGTGTACGGTGCGGATGACCCGGGCGTAGAGTCCGCCGGAGGCAAGGTGCACCTGTGCGCCGAGGGCGTCGAGGTGGTGGGGCCTGTATACACACAAGTTGAAGCCCGTCGACGAAACCCCATGTTCTTCCACGTCTCCGAAGCGCAATCCACCTATGTGGCCCTCAAACTGGCTGTGAGCCTAGACGGACGGATCTCTGCCGGACGGGGCGAACGTACTACACTGACCGGCCCGCTCGCCCAGGAGGAGGTCCATCGCCTGCGGGCAGGCTTCGACGCCATCATGGTCGGTTCTATCACCGCTTTGACCGACGACCCGCTCCTGACCGTCCGCGGAGCAGTCACGCCAATGGTACCGCCGACCCGAGTAGTGCTGGATACCTCGTGCCGGCTCACACCTGCCGCTGCGTTGTTGCGTGACGTCGCGGCTGCGCCGCTACTGGTCTTCACCTCAGAGGACGCTGACGAGGGTTCGGTCGAAGCCCTCGCGTCCGCCGGCGCGAACGTCGTGCGCGTGCCTCGATCCGAGAAGGGCTTGGATCTGACGGCGGTCATGGACTCGTGCTGGGAAGCTGGGATCAGGTCCGTCCTTTGCGAGGGCGGTGGGAGACTCGCCTCCGCGCTTACCGCCGCCGATATAGCCCGCCGCCTCTACATGTTCGTCGCGCCTGTCGTGCTAGGCGAGGATGGGGTGCCTGCCTTCCCGAACCTTGCGCTTGCCGACACGCCCCTCCGCTGGCACGCCGTGGGCGCGTCTACCCACTTCGGGGATGACGTGCTCATGGTCCTGGACCGAGGTAAATGATGTTCGGCGGGATCATTGAAGAACTGGGAATCGTCACGGCCGTTGAGGATCGGGAGGGCCTACGGCGGATGGGTGTGCGGGCGCCAGAGATCGCCCCGGCGCTCGAGCAAGGCGCTTCCGTTGCGATCGATGGAGCCTGCCACACCATCACGGGCCAGGAGGGAGATGTCTTCTGGGTCGAGAGCGTGACGACTACGTTGGCACGCACCATCGCCGGAACGTATCAAGTAGGCAGTCACGTCAATCTCGAGCGCGCCCTGGCATTGGGCGGTCGCGTGGATGGGCACCTCGTACAAGGCCATGTGGATGCGGTAGGCAGCCTGGTCGGCATCGATGAGGACGGCGAGACGAGGCTGATGGACTTCTTTCTCCCCGAGGTGGTCGCGGAGGTAACGGTTCTCCGAGGCTCGATCGCCATCAACGGAATCAGCCTGACGGTGAGCACGATGCCTTCGCCGGACGTTTGCCGGGTCGGCGTCATCCCGTTTACGTGGGATCACACCAATCTTCGCTGTCTCGAGCCCGGCGTATCGGTCAATCTGGAGGGGGACCTGATAGGGAAGCACGTGTGTAAGATGCTCGCGGCTCGGGAAAACGCGCCGCACAATGAATCCTGAGAATTTCGACCCGACCGCGTCAGGAGGCCAATCCATGCGGTTCGATCCGATAGAAACAGCCGTCGAGGATATCCGCCAAGGAAAACTCATCATCGTCGCGGACGATGAAGGGCGTGAGAACGAGGGTGATCTGGTGTGCGCCGCCGAATTGATCACTCCCGAGATGATCAACTTCATGACTAAATTCGGGCGTGGACTGATCTGCGTGACACTCACGCCCGACAGGGCCGACGATCTCGGCCTGCCCCTGATGACCGAGGACAATACGGATCCTCAGGGCACGGCGTTCACGATTTCGGTCGATGCACACCAGCGCTTCGGTGTGACCACGGGGATCAGTGCTCAAGACCGCGCGAGGACCATTCAGGTCATGATGGACCCGGAGGCCGGGCGTAAGGATCTTCGTCGGCCGGGGCACGTGTTCCCACTGCGGGCGAGGCGGGGTGGCGTGCTTCGCCGTGTGGGCCAGACCGAGGCGGGCGTCGACCTGGCTCGCCTGGCGGGTCTCGCACCGACCGGAGTCATCTGCGAAATCCTGAATCCGGACGGCACAATGGCACGCCGTCCACAGCTGAGGGTCTTCGCAGAGGAGCATGGCCTCAGCTTCATCACCGTCGCGCAAATCGTGGCATACCGGCTTGCCAAGGAACGGCTGGTCGAACGCGTCGCCACGGCCCGGCTACCGACCACATTCGGGGAATTCACGGTGATCGGCTTCCAGAGCCCCATCGACGATCGCGAGCATGTCGCGCTCGTCTACGGCGACGTGGACGGCAAGTCCGACGTGCTCGTTCGTATGCACTCGGAGTGCCTCACGGGTGACGTATTCCGATCCCTGCGTTGTGATTGCGGCCAACAGTTGCACACCGCGATGGCACGCATTGCTGAGAACGGCCTCGGCGTGATCGTTTACTTGAAGCAAGAGGGCCGAGGCATCGGTCTGCACAACAAGCTCCGCGCCTATGAACTTCAGGACCAAGGACGCGACACAGTAGAGGCCAACCGGGCACTCGGCTTCAAGCCGGACCTGCGAGACTACGGCATCGGCGCACAAATCCTGTTGGACCTGGGGTTGCACCGCATTCGGCTGCTGACCAACAATCCACGTAAGATCATCGGCCTCGAGGGTTATTCGTTGGAGGTCACGGGACGAGAGCCCCTCCAAGTGAGCCCGGGCGAGTACAACCAGGATTACCTGGACACCAAGCGGTCCAAGCTGGGGCACCTGCTGTAGTGAAACCCGAAGGGTCGGAGCGCCATCTTCCCACTCCCCGAAGCGGGGCGGATGTCCGAGTCGCGGTGTTGGTCGCCCGATTCAACTCCTCCATTACCGAGGAACTCCGTGCTGGCTGCGTCGAAGCGCTCATCGAGCACGGCGTGGCGCCGGCCGCCATTCATGTCGGGTACGTGCCGGGAGCTTGGGAGCTTCCGCAGGCTGCGCGCACCGCGGCTTCCGCTGCTCGGTTCGATGCGATCGTCGCTCTGGGATGCGTTATCCGCGGTGAGACATCTCATTTCGACTATGTCGCGGGTGAGGCTGCAGCAGGCCTCGGGGCGGTAGCGCGCAGCATCGACATGCCCCTTATCTTCGGTGTTCTCACGACCGACACGGTGGAGCAAGCCGAGGCACGTGCCTCCCGGGACCGCGGAAACAAGGGGCGCGAGTTGGCGATGAGCGCACTTGCCATGATCGACTTCAACGTGGAGTTCGGGAGCAAATGACTCCTGAAACCGCGGGGCAAGCACACAGCCAAGTCGATCGGAGCAAGTCGAGGGCCTGGGCGTTGCAGATTCACTATTCGTGGGAAGCCGGAAGGGCCGCATCTGTTCTGGACGCGCTCGATGAGACGATGAGGACCCGAACGATTGCCGCGCGACGGTTGCCCTATGTCCGCCGATTACTCGAGGCACTCGACTCGCATTTTGGCGACGTGGATGATCATCTGGTTGCCGCGTTGGATAACTGGCGACTCGAACGGCTCGCGGGCATCGATCGTGGGATACTCCGGCTCGCCGCAACCGAAATGATCTGCTTGGGCGATGTGCCTCCGAAGGTGTCGATCCAAGAGGCGATCAGGCTCGCGGAGCGATATGGGAGTGCCGAGTCGCCGAAGTTCGTCAACGGCGTGCTGGACGCTCTCTATAAGCGACAGGAGTAATCCCCACCGCCGACATGAGAATCCTCGTCGTCAACTGGTTGGATCGAGAAAACCCGCAGGCCGGCGGTGCGGAAGTCCACCTGCACGAGATCTTCGGCAGACTGGTCTCTCGCGGGCATGAAGTCACACTGCTGTCCTCTGGTTGGCCGGGTTCGCCGACGCGTTGCGAACTCGACGGGATCGAGGTGCACAGGGCAGGGGGCCGGTACGGCTTCGGTCTGGTCGTTCCCTGGTATTTTCGGCGGCATCTCCAGGCTCGAGGGTACGACGTGATCGTCGAAGACCTGAACAAAGTGCCCGTCTTCGCACCGTGGTGGTCGAACATTCCCGTCGTCTTGATCGTCCACCACCTGTTTGGGAATACGGCCTTTCAGGAGGCGTCGATTCCCGTCGCCGTGGCGACGTGGCTCCTCGAACGCCCCGTGCCTCGCGCTTTCCGCGACCTCCCGGTAATCGCTGTTTCGGACTCCACTCGTCTCGACCTCGTAGCACGAGGCATGGATTCGAAGCAGATCACGATCATCCCGAATGGAGTCGATCTCGACCGCCTTACTCCGAACCCGACCGGCCAACGGTTCGAGGTGCCAACGCTCCTCTACTTGGGCCGCCTCAAAAAATACAAACGGATCGATCTGATTATCCTCGCCCTGGCCGAACTCAAAGACCGCGGCATGGATTGTCGCCTGATTGTCGCAGGAAAGGGTGACCATCGGAGTGCCCTCGAGCGTCAGTGCCAGGAACTGGGCCTCACGGATTTGGTGAGGTTCCCGGGATTCGTGACCGAATCGGAGAAGCTCGAGTTTCTACGTTCCTCCTGGCTACACGTCCTCACCTCGCCCAAGGAGGGCTGGGGTATCATCATTTTGGAGGCCGCCGCGTGTGGAACGCCGAGTGTCGCGAGTGATTCGCCGGGACTTCGAGACTCCGTGATCGACGGGCGTACGGGAGTGCTCGTCCCACACGGAGCGTCGCAATCCCTCGCGGACGAGCTTCACCGATTGCTGAGGGACGAGCAAACACGTGAAGCCATGGGACGCGAGGCGAGGTCGTTCGCGGAAGGGTTCGCGTGGGACGAATCCGCCGATAGAATGGAGGCTCTGTTACTGGACCGGGTAGCTCTTCCAATCGGCCCAGTTTAGCTTTTTATGGAGAGTGGTTAGCCGAACGTCTACGGAGGGGCCATGAGAGTACAGATATCCTCGCGTCGCATCGAACTCCCCGACGCGGTCATGGATAGAACTCGAGATCAACTACAGAAGCTCACCCGGTACGAACCCGACCTGCGTGCTGCCGAGGTCATTTTCAAGTCGAGCAAGCGAAACAAGTCGGTGGAAGCCGTCTTGCACATCGATAGCAGGGAACCGAAAGTCGCCACCGGTGAGGGAGACACCTTTCAGGGTGCCCTTGATCAGCTCGTCGATCGCTTGGGACGCATGCTGCGACGGGGCCGAGATCAGCGGCGGGATCACCAAGGCCCGAGGCTTTCCGAGCCGGTGTCGGACCTTGAGGAGTAGCCGACCTTGACCAGCGACCGCACTGCCGTGCCCGAGTCGACCGCACGGATCACGGTTGAAGAGCTTCTCGAAAGGAAGAGTACGGCACTGGAGCTCGAGCTCCTGACGCCCGACGTCGGCCTCGAGCGCATTATCGCCGATTCGGACATTTCCAGCCCGGGCCTCGCGCTGTCGGGCTACACGGAGCGTTTCCCCGAGGGCCGCACACAGGTGTTCGGCGAGACCGAGATGCGCTACTTGGCCTCGCTGGATGCCGCGCGATCCAAGGAACTCCTGGGCGCACTCTTCACATTCGCCATCCCGGTCGTCTTTGTCACCAAGGGACTTCCGGTATCTGATGACATCCTCTCCGTGGCCCGGGAGCATGGCGTACCGTTGGTGCGGACCATGCTAACCACCAAGGAGTTCTATCGGCGCGTCAAGCCATACCTCGAAGGCGCTCTGGCTCCAACTACGCAGCTGCATGGCTCGCTTGCCGACGTGTATGGTGTAGGACTCCTGTTCATGGGCACCAGCGGGGTCGGAAAGAGCGAATGCGTTCTCGATCTCGTCGAGAGGGGCCACAGGCTCGTCGCCGACGATCTGGTGATGGTGTCGCGACGGGGAGCCGACGTGTTGATCGGGCAGGGCCATGAGCTCCAGGGTCACCATATGGAGATCCGAGGCCTGGGGATCATCGATGTCGGAGCGCTCTTCGGCATCCGAGCCATCCGGCAACAAAAACGCCTCGAGGTCATCGTACAGCTCGAGCACTGGATCGACGGAAAGGAGTATGCTCGGACCGGACTCGACGCGTCCGAGACCGAGGTGCTGGGTGTCCCCATTCCCACCGTTACCATCCCGCTCAATCCGGGTAAGAACATCACGGTGATCTCAGAAGTGGTTGCGATGAACCACCTCCTCAAATACTCCGGCGTCCATACGGCGGCTGCGTTCGATCAACGCATCCAAGACGCGATGCAGCCGGTCAAAGCATACCTGGAACAGGATTATGAGTGACGAGCCCGTCCTCGGCGTGCTGCTCGCGCACGGCGGCATGGCCCGAGGTATGGTAGACGCCGTCATCAAGATCGCCGGCGTCGACGAGGCCGCCATCGTCCCGCTGAGCAACGAAGGCGTCAACCCACAGGTCATGGTCGACCGCTTGAACGAACTGGTGGGCGACAAGCCCGCCGTAATCTTCACGGACCTGACCAGCGGGAGTTGTACGATGGCAGCGGAGTGTACCTGTCGGGATAATGGTCATCGCGTCGTCGTGGCAGGGGTCAACCTACCGATGCTTCTGGACTTCGTCTTCAACCGCGGCCTCCCCCTCGACGAATTGGTGCCTCGACTCCTCGCGAGGGGGCGAACGGGCGTGCGGAGCGTGCCCCCCTGCGAGTGACATGACGGTCGTACTCTATCG
>JBGMRK010000033.1:7357-9246 GCA_048061375.1 Longimicrobiales bacterium
GATCCTCGGGAGAGTGGTGGGCGAGGGAGGCTCACCGGCCGCACTCGAAGTTGCGCACGCGCTTGCGATTCTCAGTGACCTCTCACGCGGGGCGATCCTTACGGCCGTCGGTCTCCTTCTCGGAATCATGGTGGTGCCGGGCTTGTCGGCCTTGTGGCCGCTGAATTCGTCCTGGACCGTCGGCCTCATCCTGGCTGGAGCGTCCGTCCCCCTCGGTATTCTGTACAAGGGATTCGGGGGTTGGCCCGACCAGCGAGTGCTGTTCGTGGCGGGGCTCGGCGCCGGCCTGCTGGGGGCTTACCTGTTGTGAGCGTCCTTGTCACGTCCGCCCGTCTGAGATCCTTCCTTAGGACGTTCTTGATCCAGGGATCGTGGAACTATCGGTCCCTGATCGGAAGTGGCCTGGCCTATGCACTGTTGCCGATGCTCCGCGTAAAGTTCCGGGGAGAGCCGGAGCAACTCAGCAGCGCCGTGTGCCGCCATGTTCAGCCGTTCAACGCACATCCTTATTTGGCGGGAATCGCCACGGGCGCGGTGGCTCGGCTCGAGGAAGAAGGTGCCGATCCCGACATGATCGGGCGTTTCAAGGACGCCATTCAAGGCAGCCTAGGCAGCTTGGGGGATGGCCTCGTGTGGGCCGGATTCCGGCCACTGGTCGTCCTCTTGGCGCTCGTAGCGGCATTGGCCGGCGCCCCCCCTTACGTCGTGATTGCCCTCTTCCTCGTTCTTTACAACATCGGGCACCTCTGGCTGCGGATCTGGAGCTTTTCGATCGGTCTCCGGGGCGGACACCATGTCGTGGACTCCTTGATCGCGGCGGATTTGCCCCGCCTCACACGCAAGACGCTGGCCGCCGGGTCATTTACACTAGGGGCGCTGATCGGTTTGCTCGTGCTTGATGGCCGCAGCCTGGGAGCTGCGCTCTGGCCGTGGCTTCTCGTATCGGCTGTGGGATTCGCTGTGGGCCACCGAGTCGGTTATGCTGCTTGGAGACCCACCGCTGTGCTTACAGCCCTGACGGTTCTCGTACTCTCCATCCTAGGACTCGCATGACGTCGAACGGTAGCGTCGAACGAACTGTACATATCGTCAACCGGATGGGGTTTCACGCCCGGCCGGCGGCGGAGTTCGTGAAGTTGGCGGGCCGGTTCACGAGCGAGATCTGGGTGCGAAAAGACGGTCTAGATGTCAACGGCAAGAGCATCATGGGTGTCCTGATGCTCGCCGCGGAACAGGGCGCTCGCCTCGTCATCCGAGCTGAGGGAACCGATGCTGAGGATGCGCTCGACGCGCTCGCGGCGCTCGTTGATCGTGGCTTCGAGGAGCTCTGAGCCCATGTCCACGGTTCTCGACGGGTTCGCAGCGGCAGACGGTATCGTGCTCGGCAAGGCTCTGCTGATCGAGTGGGGGGTGCCGGAAGTCCCTCACGAAGTGGTCTCGCCGGATGAGGTCGAGCACGAGGTAGAACGGTTCCACGAGGCCCGCACGTGGGCGAAGAAACGCATCGCTCGACTCCAGGAGAGCACCGAGGAGCGCCTGGGGCCCATGGAAGCCCGGATCTTCGAACCGCAAATGCTGATGCTCGATGATCCGGCACTTGTCGATAGTGTCCTCCGCTACGTACGGGAAACCCGCCTCACCGCCACCCGAGCTTTCGACATTCGCATGCTCGAGCTTCAGGCCCAGTGGACGAGAACCGCACACCCCATGGTGCTTGACCGCCTGAACGATCTCGAGGACCTCCAGATCCGGCTCCTGCACAGGCTGCTCGGCATTGAGGATCCGTCGGACGTGGGTAGGCTGGGCGAAGAAATCATCGTGGTGGCCAAGAACCTTACACCATCCCTTGTTACTCAGTTGGACCTGGATTTTGTTCTCGGCATCGCCAC
>JBGMRK010000033.1:9346-18722 GCA_048061375.1 Longimicrobiales bacterium
GGACGGGCAGCCGATCACGCTCAGGGCCAACATCGATCTTCCCGGGGAGGCCCGGCATGCCCTAGGCCATGGCGCCCACGGTATCGGGCTATTCCGCACTGAATTCCTGGTCGTTGGGCAAACGTCGCTGCCCAGCGAGGAGGAACAGTACGAAACCTACCGGAGCATCGCCGAGACGTTTCCCAGCGGGGCGGTCATCATTCGTACGTATGATCTCGGAGGCGACAAATTTCCGATGTTCCTCCACATGCCCCGTGAGGAGAACCCCTTCCTGGGATGGAGGGCGATTCGCGTGTGTCTGGACGTGCCCGAACTTTTCCGCACACAATTGCGCGCCATCCTTCGGGCGAGCGCTCACGGTGACGTCCGCATCATGGTCCCTCTGGTCAACGACGTCGAAGAAATCCTGCAGGTGCGTGAACTGCTCGAGGAGGAGGCAGAGGGCCTTCGCCGCGATGGCATTCCGTACAATCACGGCACGAAGTTGGGGATCCTCGTGGAGACTCCGGCCGCTGCGCTGGAGGCGGTGGAACTCTCTCGGCACTGTGATTTTTTCTCGATCGGCACCAACGACCTCACCCAGTACACGCTGGCGGTGGACAGGACGAACACACGACTCGCGAAGCTCTTCAATCCATTCCACCCGGCGGTTGTGCGGCAACTCCACCAGGTGTCACGTGTCGCGAGGGCTTCTGGCATCGAGGTGAGCGTCTGCGGAGAGATGGCCTCCAACCCGCTCGGTGCGTTCCTGCTTCTCGGCTTGGACATCACGGCGCTTTCGGTGGCCTGGCCATCGCTTACCGAGATCAAGCACGTGATTCGGCAATTCAGGATCGAGGATGCTCGAAAGGCGGCCATGGCCGCCGTATCTGCATCTACCGGACACGAAGTCATGAAGGTTCTGACCGACGAACTCGGCAAGTCTGTCGATCTTTCGGTATTTTCTGGACGGTGGAACCTATCAATGCCGCGTAACTCGCAACCGCTCTAGGAGACCATTTCGTGGGCCGTCATCTCTTTTCGTCGGAGTCCGTTACCGCAGGGCATCCCGACAAGATCGCCGACCAGATCTCGGACGCCATCCTCGATCACATGCTGGCAGGGGATCCGGCTTCACGAGTGGCGTGCGAATGCCTGATCACCACAGGCATGGTGCTCGTAGCCGGTGAGATTACCACGGAGACCCGCATCGACGTTCCCGACGTGGTGCGGGCCACCCTTGAGTCCATCGGCTATGACGACGCCGATTACGGTATCGACGCTGCGACATGCGCTGTCATCACCACCCTCGACCGGCAGTCTCCCCACATCGCCATGGGCGTGGACAGGGGCGGCGCCGGCGACCAGGGTATGATGTTCGGCTACGCGTCAGCCGAGACCGAAAACTACATGCCGGCTCCAATCTCGTTCGCCCACAAACTCGTCCGACGCCTCGCCGAGGTCAGGGAGAGCGGTGAGCTACCATGGGTTCGACCCGACGGCAAATCACAGGTGACGGTGGCCTACGAGGACGATCAGCCCGTCTCCATCGACACGGTGGTGGTGAGCACCCAACACTCGCCCGATGTGGACCAAGACACCATCCACCGAGGAATCGTCGAAACCGTCATCCTCCCCACGCTGCCCGAGGAACTCCTCGATGTGGACCAGTGCAAGTTCCATATCAATCCAACCGGACGTTTTGTGATTGGCGGGCCCCACGGGGACGCAGGCCTTACGGGGCGGAAGATCATCGTGGACACCTACGGGGGTATGGGTCGCCACGGGGGTGGTGCCTTCAGCGGGAAAGATGCCACCAAGGTCGACCGGTCGGCCGCTTACGCAGCCCGTTGGGCCGCGAAGAACCTCGTTGCAGCTGGTGCCGCCAAGCGCTTGGAGATTCAACTCGCGTATGCGATCGGCGTAGTAGATCCCGTCTCCATCCACGTGGACAGCTTCGGCACCGGCAAGCTGCCGGATGAAGAAGTCGCGGCAAAGGTGCGTGAGGTGTTCGATTTCAGGCCAAAAGAAATCATCGAACGACTCGGGCTACGCAATCCGATTTTCACGCCCACCGCGGCCTATGGCCACTTCGGGCGCACGCCGGAAGTGCTACCACTTACTAACGGAAACGAGGCGGCGTGCTTCACATGGGAGCGAACCGACCGCATCGATGACGTTCGGCAGGCGCTTGGCCTTTAGACTCGCCTCGATGCCTGACATTGAACTCCGAGAGCCCGGGGGAGTATTTGGACGGGTAGGTAGAGATCGCGACGTCAGATTCGAGGGTGGTATAGCGTGCTGGTCCAGATCGAAGTAAAGAAGGTAGCGGTTGACCGGCGACACAAAATGCCGGTGGTGATCCTACAGGAGGCGGACGGGGAGCGCGTCCTCCCGATCTTGATCGGCCCGGGTGAAGCCCAGGCTATCGCAACCCAACTGGAAGAGATGAAGTTCGCTCGGCCGTTGACACACGATCTGCTCGTTTCGGTCCTCTCCGGCCTGGGCGGATCGCTCCAGAAAGTGGTGATCAGTCGTGTCGAAGGGGGCACCTACTACGCCGAACTGCTCATCGACCGCAACGGGGAGATGATCACCGTGGACGCCCGGCCCTCGGACTCCATCGCGGTAGCACTTCGCGCGGACGCGCAGATCTTTGCACAGGATGGGCTTCTCGAGAGTATCCTAATCGAGATTTCCGACGAGCACATGCCCGAATTCGAGGCCTCCCCACCCGTGTTCGACGAGACCATGGATCCTGAGCAACTCAAGGAGCATCTGCGTCAGTTGAATCCCGAAGATTTTGGCCGTTTCACACCCTGACCTCTCCCACGGAAGCCCGATGTCGATGCCGCGTCTACGTCCCCCTCGGGCTCTAGCCCGACAGACGATTCGAACACTTTTTGTGATTTTCGGCCTGACGCTGATGGCGGGCGGGGTCAGCGCTCAGGTTCCCACGGACGGAGAACTGAGCGGAATGGTGAGGGTCGGGTCGGATCCTCTTTCGGAGGGAGTAGTCCTTCTTCATCGCGTATCGCCCGATTCTTCCGGCCAGATCGACTCCACCCAGATCGCGCGGGATGGGACGTTCTCTTTCCTGTTACCCACAGCGCCGGATCCTGGTGGCCGCAATGATATCTACTTCGCCTCCGTTCGTTTCGAGGGCGTGCTCTATTTCGGTTCGGCCATCTCGGATGCGGCTCAGCTCGACAGCACTTACCTGATAGAGGCATACCGTTCTGTGGTGGCGCCGACGGGAGGGGCTACCCTCACCGTGGCGGTCCGGAATCTCTTTCTCGAGCCGGGCCCCGAGAACACATGGCGCGCAACCGATGTCGTTCAAGTCAGAAACGACGGTGAACGAACGCTGACTGCGGCCGAGGACGGAGCGGTCTGGTCGTACACGTTTCCGCCCGAGGCGTCAGACCTTCAGTTGGGGCAGGGAGATCTGCCGCTCGACGCTTTGGAGTTCGTAGGACACCTGGCACGGCTCAAGACACCGTTCCCGCCAGGGGACCGCTTCTTCATGGTACGCTACACACTGCCTGAGCCACCGTTTTTGGTTCCAACACCGGGTCTCACCGAATCCATGGAGATTCTCGTTCGGGAACCGGGGCCGCCTTTGGAGGTGACCGGCCTGGACGAAATGGACATCGTGAGCTTGGAAATCGGAAGTAACTTCCGCCGGTATGGCGGTACCGACCTCGTGGATGCGACAATCTCCGTTGAAGCCGGTACGCCGCAGCGTGGCATCCCCATGCGGGGCTTGGCGGTGGTCTTGGCCGTACTCCTCGGTGCAGTGGGTGTCTATGCTTTTCGCAGTCCGCGCGTCGCCCCGACACCGGCTCCCGTGGGGCTTCATCCTGATCTGCGAGCGGCTTTGTTGCTCGAGATCGCGCAGCTCGATGAACGGATGGACCCCAGCGGCGTCTCTGAAGCCGAGCGAGCAGAGCTCTTGGCGCAGCGAGCGTCGCTTCTCCAGCGTCTGACCGCCGTCGGCTGACGTCACCCGGGCCGATCGTCATGGGTGTCATCACGACCAGCGCGATCCTGCTTCGCTCCTTCAATTACAGCGAGACCAGTAAGGTCCTTCGATTCTTCACCAGAGACCACGGGGTCATGGCCGTAATGGCCAGGGGTGAGCGGAGAACCCACGGCCGATACGGTGGAAGCATCGAGACCTTCGTCACCGGCGAGCTCACCGCCTACGTGCGGCCGACCCGGGATCTCCAGACGTTGAAAGAATTCTCGGCTACCCGGCCCAGGCGCTCGCTCGCCGCGCACGTTCTCCGATTCGCGGGCGCATCGATGCTCGCGGAGGTCGCCCTGGAGCACAGTGGAGACGGACCGGCACCCGAGATTTTCGAGCGCCTGAACCACGGGCTCGACGGCATCGAGCTGGTCGACGAGTCCGAGCTTCTGGCGACGCTTCTACGCGAGGCATGGGGATTGGTCGCTGACCTCGGGTATCACCCCGTGCTTGATCCTTGCGTTCAATGTGGACGCGCACTGGAGGCGGGAGAAATGGGACGATTCGATTTTGGTGGAGGTGGCGTCAGATGCGAGCATTGTGCGGAGGGTGGGCCGGGGCCACGCCTGGGACCGAACGCACGCCTCCAGCTTCGGCGGATGCTCGACGGGGACGCGTTGATCCAGGTGAGCCATCCGCGGGCACACTTACGGCTTCTCGAGAACTTCGTCACCTACCATCTTGCGGGGTCTCGTCCCTTGAGGACGTTTCAGTTCTTGGCCGACCTACTCGGACAGGATGACCACGGGATGCTGGAGCGCATGTGAGTGACCAGGCCCTCGTCCTGGGAACCGCGGGGCATATCGATCATGGTAAGACGGCTCTTGTCAAAGCCCTAACCTCGATCGACACCGATCGTCTCAAGGAAGAGAAGGCCCGCGGAATCACGATCGATCTCGGCTTCGCAGAGTTCACTCCGGCGAGCGGCGTGCACCTCGGCATCGTCGACGTACCGGGGCACGAAGGGTTCATTCGCAACATGCTGGCGGGCGCCACCGGGATGGATGTGGTCCTCCTCGTCATCGCGAGTGACGAGGGGGTGATGCCCCAGACACGAGAACACCTCTCCATCGTGAGACTCCTCGGTGTCACCCGTATGGTAGTCGCCCTCACTAAGCGAGACCTGGTCGACGACGACTGGCTCGAGCTCGCGACCGAGGAGGTTCGCGAGTTGCTGGCCGACACCCCATACAGCGATGCCCCCATCATCGCCAC
The DNA here is from genome assembly GCA_048061375.1 of Longimicrobiales bacterium. Taxonomy (GTDB): domain Bacteria; phylum Gemmatimonadota; class Gemmatimonadetes; order Longimicrobiales; family Gaopeijiaceae; genus JACZXQ01. The sequence goes on from JBGMRK010000033.1 coordinate 14,571, forward strand.
ATCAGCCACCACTGGAGCAGGCCTGCCCGAGCTGACCGAGGCGCTTGTCGAGGCGGCGCGCTCGGCTCGAGACCGCCGTAGCGATGACCTCGTTCGGCTGCCCATCGATCGCGTCTTTACGGTGCGCGGCACCGGGACCGTGGTTACTGGCACACTCTGGAGCGGCAGTCTGCAGGAGGGTGCCTCCGTGCGCCTGCTCCCAGGTGGGGAGAGGGCGCGTGTCCGCGGCCTTCAGGTCCATGGCAGAGAGGTCCGCGTCGCCCATGCAGGTGCCCGCACCGCAGTGGCGCTCGCAGGATCCGCCATGAGCCGCGAGCATGTGTATCGGGGCCAGGTGCTGATCGACGACGACGCCTGGGCCGCGTCCAGCATGCTCACGGCATGGCTCACGGTGCTACCGGCTACGGGCTGGTCGGTGGAGCACGGCCAACGTGTACGCGTTCACCTCGGCACGGCGGAGGTGATGGCCAGGACGGTCGTGCTCGACAGTGACGGTCTTGCTCCCGGAGCGGCGGGCTGGGTCCAGTTTCGGCTCGAGCAACCGATTCTTGCGCGAGCGCGGGACCGGTTCGTGATCCGATCCTACTCGCCGATGACCACTATCGGTGGGGGGCTCGTGGCAGAGCCTAACGCACCCAAGAGACGGGCCTCGACGCCGGAACTCCTCGAGACCTTGAAACGAGTTATCCGGGGTGACGCCGGAGAGGCGGTGGAAGCCTGTGCCGCACTGTCGAAGTGGGCCGGTGCCCCGGAAGCCCGACTTCCGATCATGACCGGACTGCCGTTATCCGTGGCCAGCGTCGCCATTCCGGCGTTGATCGAGGCAGGCGCATACGTAATCGCAGGCAGGGTGTATGACCGGAACACGGTGGAGAACGGACGGAAACTGATTCTGGATGCCGTCTCCGGTTTTCACACCGAGGCGCCCTTGCGGCCTGGTATTCCGCTCGAGGAGCTCCGCCAGCAGGTCCCGAACGATGAGGAGAACCGATTGGCCGACGGTCTCTTGGTAGCATTGGAGTCCGAAGGGAAGCTGAGATTGAGTTCGGGACTCGCCTCGATATCCGGCTTCGAGCCGCAGTTGGATCCGGGTCAGCTCAAGGCTTACGATGCAATCCTCCGAATTTACCAGGACCGGGGTCTGACGCCGCCGGCCGTCGAAGAGCTGCCCGGGGAACTGCAGAAGCACCGGGACCTTTGGCCGATTCTGAAGTTACTCGAGGTTCGCGCCGAGATTGTTGCCCTGGACGGGGAGTTTTTTATGGCCTCGAGTGCCCTACAGGACGCCGAGAGCCGGGTCATAGGCGAGTTGGGCGGTCGTCGGGGGTTGGGGCCATCGGACTTCAAGCAGGTTCTCCCGGTAAGCAGGAAGCATCTGATACCGATTCTGGCATACCTCGACCGGAAGGGTGTCACGAGCCGCCGGGAGGACGGACGGGAGGTAAGCAAGGGGGAAGGGAACCTTTTGAGACGATGATACGTCTAACTCATGTTATCGAGGCTGCCGCTTCCTCCCGCCAAGACGGTGCTTGATTCCACCAAAACCCAGAGGTTATAGTAAATTACGTAGGAGTGTAAGTGTTCTCTTTTGCCCGGGAGGGCGATAGTTCCACAGCTACTGCACAATTGATTGTGCGGAGGTGCGAATGAGACGCATTGCGTGCGTCTTCTCTCTGCTCCTCGCTCTGTTAGGTCTCTCTGTCCCCGCACTCTACGGTCAGGAGAGACAGCAGGAGAGCGGATTCACATTAGGACAGAATTATCCTAATCCGTTCAACCCAACGACACGGATCCCGTTTAAATTGTCCGAGGATCTATTCGTCGGAGGGAAGACGGCTGTTGTATCAATGCGTATCTACAACACCCTGCAGCAGTTCGTCGCCGCCCCCACGGCCCTCAATCATTCGTCCGGCGACGGCACTCCTTTGATCAATCTCGACTACCTGCAGCCGGGTAGGTATGAGGCCTATTGGGAAGGTCGCGACGTCTCGGGTAGGCAGGTGGCGTCGGGGATCTACTTTGTACAACTCACGGTGAACGGCAAGATCGCCGTGATGAAGATGTGGGTGGCGAAGTAGGAGTCCATCCAGTCCGGCCCAACACCCTTCAATTCGCCTTTGCCTCCAATAGCGCCAGGAACTCCTCGGGCGTGTCGATCTCCATGAGTTGGGTGGGCACATCCGGATCCTTCGCGAACTGGGCGATCTTCCCCAACACGGGGAGGTATTGGTTCGAAACCTCGAGGGGGGGAGCGACGATGAGAAAGAAATTTCGAACCGGCTGGCTGTCGATGGCCTTGAAGTCCACACCCAGGGGTTTCCGGCCGTAGGCCAGTCGTAACCGGCTCACCACCAGCGATCGACAGTGAGGGATGGCAATGCCCTTGCCGATTCCGGTGGAGCCGAGATTCTCGCGGCGCTTGAGCGTCTTGAAGAGTATGGCCTCTGACTTTTCGTCCAGCGCGAGAAGCGCGACGAGTTCTTTGAGAATGTCGTCCTTGGCTTCGGACTCCAACTCGAGGTTCACGACATCAGCCGTCAACAGCTCGCGCAGCTTCATGATCTATGCCTCCGGGATTCGATTTCGCTAAGTGCTCCTAATATCTCCAGCCCCCAATCTCCTGTCAAAACGGGATGTTTCATATATTGTTCTGCCATGACCCACGACGTGTTCGGAATGTTGGAGGACGGCTCCACGCCCCTCTTCCTCGCACCTCAGGCAGGTGTGAGCGAGTCACCGTTCAGGCGGCTGTGCCGCAGGTTCGGGGCTGACGTCGTGGTGAGCGAATTCGTGAGCGCCAACGGTATCTGCCAGAATAGCGAACGGTCGCGCCAGTACCTCCGCTTCGAGGCCGAAGAGCGACCCATCGGTATCCAGATCTTCGGCTCGGATCCGGCCGTAATGGCGCAGGCGGCTTGCCACGTGGCTGACGAGTACGGCCCCGACTTCATCGACATCAACTTCGGGTGTCCGGTCAAGAAGGTCGTGAAGCGGAACGGCGGTTCCGGGTGCCTCCGCGACCTGGAGCTCGTAGAGCGCATCATTCGGGCCGTGGATGACGCCACATCGCTTCCCACGACCGTGAAGATCCGTAGCGGTTACGACGAGGCCACGCGGAATCCCGTGGAGATCGGGTTGCGGTGCCAGGATGCCGGTGCACGCCTCATCACTCTCCACGCCAGGACTCGTACCGACATGTATTCGGGTCACGCCCGCTGGGATGAAATCGCGTCCGTAGTGGAAGCACTGGACATCCCGGTCGTAGGGAACGGTGACATTCACGCCGGAGCGGACGCCCGCCGTATGAAGGACGAAACGGACTGTGCCGGCATCATGATCGCGCGGGCCTCCCACGGCCGTCCATGGATCTTCGGGCAGGCCAGAGCAGCGCTCGCGGGAGATGAACTCCCCTCCGATCCCGACGTGGAGGAGCGCTTTCGTATCTGCATCGACCACGCCCGTAATGCCATCGCCTTCGGTGGGGAAGAGAAATGGGCGGTGATGGATTTCAGGAAACATCTCGGCTGGTATACGAAAGGATTGCCCGACGGCGCCTCGCTCAGGAGCGAACTGTTTGCGGTGACGAGCCGAGATGAGATCGAGGCCCTGCTTACCGCCTATCTGGATAAGTATCTCGAGGACGCCGCCGCTGCCTGAACGGACCCGGCGACGATCCGGGGTGTAGTTTCAGCGTCCGATACGCAGACACTCGAGTAAGGGGGCGACACGGCTTCGACGCGTTGGGTGAACAGAAAGTAGCGTGCCGAGGTTCCTGGGACCTCGCTAATCCCCCGGGAAACTTTTAACTGCCAACAATGATCTGGCATTGGCTGCGTAACTTCGGTTGACAGCCCGTCTCCTGATCTGCCTGCCCGGGGCGGGTCTACGAGACGTCAATAATTCGGGCTCGGCTCCCCTTGGCGCTGTCACGGAGGGAGCGACGTGTTTCGACAGCTAGCGTCGGGATCGGCTGCTCGCTCGCCGTCCGATCGCGAACTCAAGAGCGAACTACGCACGTAGAGACTGACTAGGATCCCCTCGTGGACGCGGGTTCGACTCCCGCCGCCTCCATCAGAAAGCTCTGACCATCGTTCAGGTGGTCAGAGCTTTTTGGTTCCTGGGACTACTGGTAGCGGCGGGAGGCGAACCCGC
>JBGMRK010000034.1:0-18597 GCA_048061375.1 Longimicrobiales bacterium
CCGATCCTTGCCGGTCACACCTGTTTTTGTACAAATTAGTACTATCCCCCAGGACCTTGAGATCAGGATCGTAAATGCCGTACACATACCGAATCTCTCCCGAGGAGCGGCTCGTGTACGTTTCAGGCGAGGGAGAGGTCGAGTTGCCGGAGAGCAGGGAGACCCTTCTCTCGATCGCAGCCAGCGCGCCCTCTCCGTTCGGATTTGGCATAGTCTTCGACCTCCGGAACGTCACGTCGACGCCTTATACAGAAACGGTGCATGACATCGCGGCGTTCCTGACCGAGCATTTTCCGGACTGTCCGGGAATGGCGATCGTGGTGTCGGGACCGGATCACTATCGGCTCGCTACCACGGCCAGCCTGGACATCGAGGAGAAAGGACTGCCTGCGGGCGCCTTCGAGGACGCCATTGCCGCCGCCGGTTGGCTCAAGTCCCTCATCAGTCCGCTCGAAAGCGTATAGCCGCCAGGTTTTTGCCGGCAGGGTCCCTCCCAGAGGCAGCCACGCGATCTCTCTACGTGTCGTCCAACCATTGGAAACAAGAACGCGGAGTGACTCGTAGGGTACGCTGTCAGGTCATACGGAACTCGAACCGCAAGTGGCGACATGGTCACAATAATCAAGAGAATCGTTCGGGTCATTCTCAGTTGGTTGCTGGGCAAGATCTAACAGCGAGCGCCGGCTCGGTATAAGCACGCGACGTTCCCCTAGCGGCAGGGGAGGGCGGCCGCGATCTTTTCTGATTCTGAAGTCCCCGTGCCCTGTAGGGTGCGGGGCTTCGTTCGTCATCACCGGAGCGGATCGTGTCGGATCTAGGCCAGGGGCGGCGCCTCCAAGCAAACATCCCGTTTATCGTGATCACGTTCGTGGTGATCGGCGTGGCCACCGCCTTTGTGGCCGCGTCCTTGCGACGTCCCGAGCTCGACATGTTCGAGCCTACACCCGCCGTGCCATCGGAAGCCGGTTCCGCGATGATCGGTCCCGTGGTCTATACCGCTGACGCGACAAAAGAGGACTGGAGCTACTTCGACTTCTCCCAAGGCTCTACGGTCGACGACCCCGAGGGCGCGAATTGGGACCTTGCCTTTCGTCGTCACAGCATCATCGTGAACGGAGGACCCGGTTTCATGGGCCAGGGGGGCGTGTTGGAAACCACGGTCCCCTTCGACTCGATGACCATGGCACCGGCCGATGGTTACGTCGCCAACCGAGTGAGAGGCGACACCGTCAACACCGCCACGGAGGACTGGTACGACTACAGTTGGATGAGCCACATCCTTCGTCCCAAGCCCGCCACCTACGTGGTTCGGACTGCCGACGGCAAGTACGCGAAGCTGGAGCTTTTCAGTTACTACTGCCGTGGCGCTATCGCCGGGTGCGTCACCTTCCGCTATGTGTACCAGGGCGATGGCACTCGCGAGCTATCGACCCTGGCCCGCATGGGAGGCCCCTAGGAGTGGACCCAGCGACAACCCGCTCGAATGTGGCCCGTTTCGCGCAACGCACTCCCCTTTTCCACGATGTGGAGCTGTCTGAGCGTCACGGTAGCCCTGTGCACCTGAAGCTCGAATGCCTCCAGGTGACGGGCTCCTTCAAGGTCCGGGGCGCCGCGTCGCGTATGCTCGCCCTCGCGCCGGAGGAACGCCGGCGAGGAGTCGTCACCTCTTCGAGCGGGAACCACGGGAGGGCTGTGTCCTATGTGGCTCGTCGCCTCGAAGTACCCGCGACGATTTGCGTTCCGGATTGGGTGGACCCCGTCAAGCTCGAAGCGATCCAGCGAAACGGCGCCGAGGTGATTCTTGCAGGCGAGACCTACGACGAGGCCGACGCCCGCGCCCAGGAGATCCATCGCACGGACGGCCGGGTCTACGTACATCCGTTCGACGACCCCCTCGTGATCGCGGGCCAAGGCACCATCGGCGGGGAGCTCATGGAAGATCTGCCAACCCTGAGTCGGATCGTCGTTCCGCTCTCCGGAGGCGGGCTGGCGGCAGGGGTGGCTCGAGCCGCCAAGGCCGTCCGTTCGGAGGTCTGGATCACCGCGGTCTCGGCAGAGCGAGCGAACGTGATGGTGCGCAGCCTCGAGGCGGGCCGGCCGATCGAGGTGGCCGAAGAGCCAACCGTGGCGAACGCGCTCGCAGGGGGAATCGGAATCCCGAACCATCACAGCTTCGAGATGGTGAAGGACCTCATCGACGAGCACCTGCTGGTGTCGGAGGACGAGATCCTCCGAGCCATGGCATTCGCCGTCAACGAGCGCAGCCTCGTGGTGGAGGGTGGCGGTGCGGTGGGGCTGGCGGCGTTGCTCGCGGCCAAACTGCCGGATTGTCCCGATGAGGCCGCGGCGGGTGCAACGGCAATCATCCTTAGCGGGGGCAACATTTCGCTCGCCGACTTGACCGCCCTCATCCCTGGATCAGGGTAGGAAGCACGACGCCGGCCGGACCCTGTAGAGCCACATCCGCGAAGTCCGTCAGCGGAGTGGCCTGAGGATTCACCTCGATGACGGAGCCGCCCGAGTCTCTCGTGATGCGGGGTAGGGAAGCGGCGGGTTGGACTACGGCGCTCGTGCCCACGACCAGGCAGAGATCGGCCTCACGCGCTTCATCGAACGCCGCCGTAAGCACCAGGGGATCCAACGCCTCGCCGAACCATACGATGTCGGGGCGGAGCAGGGCTCCACACTTCGGACAGGAAGGCAGTTCCCCTTTGTCCGTCGCGTCGACCTTGGAGCGATCGCGGCCGCGGTAGACACACTTCGTGCACCGAACACGAAAGAGAGACCCGTGCAGCTCGAGCGGCGACGCGGCCTCCCAATCGGCACCTGCGGCTTCGTGTACCGCCGCCACCTCGTGGAGCCCATCCACGTTTTGAGTGACGATTCGGGCCGGGCGGTCGAGGGCAAGCCGGGCGAGAGCCGCATGGCCCGCGTTGGGCTTACAGTCCGCCACCTTCTCGCGTCGCCACCCGTACCACGCCCAAACGAGGCGGGGATCCCTTCGGAACGCTTGAGGCGTGGCGAGTTCTTCGGGTCGGTAGGAGCGCCAGAGCCCGTCCTCTCCTCGAAACGTGGGGACGCCCGATTCCGCACTGATGCCTGCCCCGGTCAGGATGAATACGCGCGTGGCATGCTCGAGAAGCCCGCGGGCGCGGGCCACGTCCTCGGAATTCAGCTGAGTACTCACCGGGACGGGTCAGCGGCCTCGGAAGATGCCCCAGGCTAGGAGGCCCCACCCCAGGATCAAGGCCACACCGCCCAACGGAGTGATCGCCCCGAGCCAGCGGGTGCCGGTGAGCACGAGCATGTACAGGCTGCCGGAAAAGACCAACACCCCCACGATGAACAGCCAGCCGGCCGCGTTTACGGCCGCACCCGGCCAACGCGAAACGGCCCACGCCACAGCGAAGAGCGCGAGAGCGTGGTACATCTGATAGCGCACGCCCGTCTCGAAGATGGCGAGGTCTTCGGCAGACATCCGGGCCCGTAAGCCGTGCGCTCCGAATGCGCCAAGCGCCACGCCCAGAAGCGCCAGCGCGGCGCCGGCCAAGGCAAAAAGTCGGTCCATGTGTGTCGTCTTCCTCAGCAAGCCATCACGGCCATGTGGGGGATCCAACCCCCACGTACCGGGGTTATGCGTTGCGTCACGGGACTTCCAGGATGCGTTCAGGCATACCCCAGCATAGAAGTTGGAGGAGCCCTCGCGCCAGGACCCCAAGGGCCGAGCGGGCCACACGCCCTCGATCCGAGACCCGAGCGAACTCCCGGCCTTCATGAGCCCAACAACCATAGAGCCCGGCCATCCACCGACCCGGACGCTGGGCGGCGCCTCTCGCGTCGCCCTGGTCGTGGCGATGGCGCATGGCGTCAACGACGCGTATGCCTCATTCCTGAGCCCCTTGCTCCCGAGGATCATGGGCAAGCTGGGGCTCTCGATCGCCCTCGCGGCGACGCTGGCCATGGTCCTCTCGATCGCCGCATCGCTGCTGCAGCCCTTGGCAGGATACCTCGCGGATCGCTACGGGCCGAAGCTGTTCGTGGTCCTGGGTCCGGTGATTTCGGGTGTCTTCCTCTCCATGATCGGGCTTGCTCCGTCGTTTACGATTCTCGTGGTGCTGTTGATGATGGGCGGAATAGGTAGCGCGGCATTCCACCCGCCCGCAGCGTCCATGGCCACGAGCCTCGACACGGGGCAGGGAAGAGGGGTCCGATTGTCTTTCTTCTCCTTCGGAGGCGCCATCGGCTTCGCGGTCGGACCGTTGATCGCCGTGGCGTGGGTCGGCCAGGTCGGGTTGGAAGGCCTTTGGATGGCGATGATTCCGGGCTTGATCCTGGCCGCGGTCATCTACGGACGGCTACCGGCGAACGGCGTTCGAGCCGACGCTAAGCCGCCTCCCTCGCCCGGGCGCATACTCAAAACGCTGAAGGGTCCCCTCGGTGTCGTGTTCGGGATCAGCGCTGTGGGTGCCTTCGTACAGCGGGTGTTTCTCACGATGGAGCCAATCATCGCGGCGCAGGCCGGCGTGTCCGAGACCATGGGCGCGGTGGCCCTCAGCGTCTATCTGGGTGCACAGGCCATCGGCACGCTGACCGGCGGCGTGCTCACAGACCGGATGGACCGACGCACTCTTCTGGTCGGGCTGACCCTGCTGTCGGTGCCGACCCACATGCTGGCTCTGTGGCTCCCGCCGGGCTCGCCGGCGTCGCTGGCCTTTGCCGCGATGGCCGGTTTTCTCAATATGGCCCTGCTGCCGCCCATCGTGGTGATGGCTCAGGAGATCTTGCCGGAAGGCACGGGTATCGGCTCGGGTATCGTCATGGGCCTCGCCTGGGCACTCGGTTCGGTGGGCGTACTCGGCACCGGGATCATGGGTGATCTGGTGGGCCCCCGTTCCGCGGCGGTACTTTCAGTGCCCGTTCTCTTGATAGGCACGCTGCTGGCGCTCCACCCCTCACTTCGAGGTCACCGCCGGCCAGCTCAAGCAGGCTAGGAGGGACGCGGACTTGCCTCTGCGTATCGTTCCACGTCGGGACCGGAAGGTGAATCGCCTCGTCAAGCGAGCCACCGAAATCCGGTACCGCCGAAGTCAGGTGATCTTCTCGCGCGGTGACGCGTCCGAGGCGGTTTACCTCGTACGTGAGGGACACATTCGGCTGTCCCTGCCGGGGCATGGGCGCCGGCTCCGCCGCACGGTGGCCGTGGTGGCACCTTGGGAACTGTTCGGAAAAGAAGCGCTGGGCGGCACACCTCGACGATACGACGCGATCGCTGGTGAAGCGTGCACGGTGCTCCCCCTGAGCGGTCCCAGCATGGTGCAGGCGCTGAGAGGGTCTCCAAAGACACTCTCGATGTTCTTCACAGCCGTCGAGGACGACCTCGCGGACGCGCGTGACGTGGCGAGCGCCTCCACGAACACCACCAGGGCGCGGATCGCCCGTGTGCTGCTCACGCTGGCCGATCGCTTCGGCTCCGAAGAAGGCAAGCGCATCCGGATCGATCACTGGTTTACCCACCAGGAGATCGCAGACCTTGCTCGCGCCCACCGCTCGACGGTCACGACGGCCCTCAACGATTGGATTTATGAAAAGGTACTCCGCGAAGAGCCGAGGGCGATCGTCATCACCCGGCCCGGTGCACTCCGCAAGGCGACGAAGGGGGGCACCTAATCGGGGCGCGCTCCGTTGACCCCCAAAAAGGCCAACGCTAGCTTTTCGCGTCTGTTGGACGTGTTCGCCTGAACCTGAGACAGTTGCATGTCGAAGCGCCATCACCCGGGAGCCCGCCGAATCCCACACAGCCACGAGGAAGAAGAAGACGCCTTTCTCGCGAGGGTCCTCCAAATCTCAACCTGGGCGCGAACCAACACGGAAGCGCTGATTCTCGCGGGTGTGATTCTGGCGTTGTTCATCGCCGGCGGCTTCTACTACTGGAACTTCACGCAGGACCGCGACCAAACGGCTCTCACACAACTCGAGGTGATCCACAATACGATCAGGCTCGATGCCAAAGAGGACGCCAAGGCGCTGCTGCGAACGTTCCTCGACCAGTTCGGCGCGTCCCCGCACGCTAGAGAGGGCGTGCTGCTGCTCGCGAGGCTGAATCTCGAGACGAATGCCGCGCCCGCAGCCGTGAGCATTCTCGAAGATGAGGGTCTATCACTGCGCACGCCGCTGGGATTACAGGCAGGCTTCCTCTTGGCCCGGGCGTACGAAGAGACCGGCAGGTGGTCGGATGCGGAGGCCACGTATCTGCAGCTCGCCGACCGGGCGCCGCTCGAGTTTCAGGTCCGTGAGGCGCTGACCAACGCCGCCCAGTCACGCATGCGGCAACAGGATCCGGCAGGCGCAGTCGAACTCTACGAGCGTCTCCTCGATACGTTCGAGGACGATGATCCGGGGCGGGGTGTGGTCGAGATGCGGTTGGCCGAACTCCGGGAACTCGTCTCGGACTGAGTAACTGACCTGGAACTAGGCCTTTCTCGGTTCCGTAATAACTTCGCATAATGTATATTATGTAAAGTTGCGAAAATCTGGCATTCCCTTCTCATGCGGTCCTAACGCCCTCCCCGGTCGATCGCAGCCGGCTCCAGCGCCCGGACCTCGACGCGCATGGTGCCCGGCCCTACCACACCCAGCTTCAGGGCCGCCGTATAGGAGAGGTCGATGATGCGCTGTTGGGTATCGACGAAGGGGCCCCGGTCGTTCACGCGAACCACGACGCTGCGACCGTTCTCGAGGCTGGTGACGCGCACATACGTGGGGATCGGCAACGAGCGATGCGCGGCAGACATGCCGTACATGTCGTAGCGTTCGCCGCTCGACGTCCTCCGCCCGTGAAATTTCTCTCCGTACCAGGACGCCAGTCCGCGTTCAACGTAACCCTTGCTGGACTCCAGGACCGCATAGCGCCTACCGTTCACTTCATAGGACTCGGAATTGCCCGACCTGGTCTTGAACTCCTGGCGCGGAACTGCGTCCGGCGTCCTGAGTAGGTCCGCGATGGAGGACCCCGAGGGTGGCCGTGAACTGGCCCCTGCCGCCTCGGCCGGGCCCCTAGGGCCGGCCTGCCCGGGCTGCCCTCTCGTCACAAGCGAGCATCCTTGGAACACAAGGGCGCCGACCAACGCGACCATCCGACAACACCTGAATCCGACTCGCGTCACCTCACAGTGCTCCTAACTCACACATATCACTAGGCTGGTAAGTTATTTTTTGACAACGTGTTACCATCTCTTACATAATCGTGTTTCTAGGATTTATCATGGGGAAAACCCCATCCGAAACGCACCGATCCACGTGCGATCACCTCCCGAGAGCAAATCGTCAGCCTCTAAAGTACTCGCTCACTCCCTGCGAGCCAGCACCGCGATTCGGCGCCGCAACAAGGGCACCCACTCGAGGAACGCCTTCTCCACACCTCGCAGGCCGGGAACGTGGGACTCCGCGTAATACGCCTTCTCCACAAGGAATCCGGCCTCGTGGAGTAGATTTCTCAAGCGGTCGAGTGACTTGTAGTCCACGTGGCTTACATCACGCTTCAGAATGATGCCGCGGTTCTTGAGGACCTCCAGCACGTGACCCCGATGGGGTGTCCAGATGGAAATCCGGCCGCCAGGCTTGAGAATGCGCCGACACTCCTCCAGGGTGGCTATCGTGTCGTCGGGATAGAGATGCTCCACTAGGTCCGCCGCGATCACCAGATCGAACGAGCCCTCTGCGAGTCCGGTATCGCGTGCGTCGGCGCGCACGAAACGGACACCCGGCAAACCTCGAGTTTCCAGACCCGCATTGCACAGATCGACGCTCCTTTGGCTGAAATCGACCCCTACCATCTCTTTCACGCGATGACCCAGCGCGAAGCAGAACGTACCCCAGCCGCACCCGAGGTCGACTACGCGCGCCTCCGGACCTGGCTCGAAGAGCTCCAAGACCTTCGACACGCGATACCGCTGGAATGGGCTCTCCAGGTCGGTGATGTGGGCGGCGTCTCCCTCGAAGTAGTCCGTGTCTTCGTAGAACTCCCGCCCTATGCGGCCCTCTGTCACTGGAGTTTGCCGAACAGATTCAGGAGCCGGAGCTTCCATACTCTCCACACCGCCTCACGCATGATCGCCTTGGACATCTTGGACTCGCCGCTCTGCCGCTCGGTAAACACGATCGGAATCTCGACGAGCGAATAGCCCCGACGCCACGCGCGGTACTTCAGCTCGATCTGGAAAGCGTATCCGTTGGACTCGATGCGATCGAGGTCGATGGCCTCCAAGACCTCCCGTCGCCACAGATTGAAGCCACCGGTCACATCACGGATCGGAAGCCCGGTAATCGTGCGCGCGTACCAACTGCCGAACAGACTGATGATCAGGCGGCTCATCGGCCAGTTCACCACGTTGACCCTGCCACCCACATAGCGACTGCCGAGCACGACCGGGTACTCCGTCGCTTTCTCGATGAGCGCGGGAAGCCGGTCCGGGGGATGCGAAAAGTCCGCGTCCATCTCGCAGATGAGGGTGTACTCGCGCTCGAGGCCCCACTTGAAGCCCGCGAGATAGGCCCTGCCGAGACCGTGCTTTCCCTCGCGCCTGAGGACGTGGACCCGATCATCGTCTCGGGCCAGATCCTCCGCCATCGTTCCGGTCCCGTCCGGTGAGTTGTCATCGACTACCAGAACGTGGATCCCGCGTCCCTGGGACAGCACCGCAGCTACGATACCGCGGAGATTCTCGGCTTCGTTGAACGTGGGGATGATGACGAGCGTACTGTTCGACACGTCACTCGCTCCCGGTCTGCAGGGGGGAGCTCTCGGAAGCGTGGAGCACCGCGAAGATACCGGCGGGGACGACCTCTACCGCGGTAGTCCAGACGCGAGCGATCACCGCCAGCACCGTGGCGGCCTCAATGCTCATGACTGGCGTTAGAAATCCGATGATGGCAGCCTCACGAACACCGACTCCCGCCGGTGCGAAGATCGCAACGTATCCCGCGACGTAGCCCGCGGCGAAAGCAGGTCCAAGTTGAATGAACGGCGCAAAATCGCCAAAACTCAGGTAAAGTAACCAAAAGGCCGCCGCGTACACGGCCCAGTTCAACGTGTAGAAAGCGACCCAGCGCAGTCCGAACGTGGACCGCCCCTGGAGGCGCGCGGGGACTTCCTCGCGGGTAACTCGGGACCAAAGCGTGAGCAGGCGTCCGAAGACGGCCGGAATGAAGATCGCGAACGCGAGCACAACTACCACAGCCATCGCGACCTCGCCGATTATGCGCCACTCTTCGTTGGGACCGAAGAATGCGCCGAGCCCGATCGCTGTGGCTCCGAGAAGTGCGAACCCCTGGCCGAGCACCGCCGAGCCGGTTGCGATCCTGGCCGAGACACCCTCTTTCTTCGCCAATAGAGCCAGGCCCGCGATCTGCCATACCTTGCCCGGCACATAGCGCCCCATGTTCGCGACCATGAACAGCCTGACCGCACGCCACATCGGGATCGCGGGGCCGCCGAGATCCGCGACCATACGGCCCCACAGCGCCGCCGACATGAAGTAGCCGAGTAGAAGCACCAGGATCGACCCCGTAAGCACCAGCATATTCGGCCGCCACCGCTCGAGGTTCAACTCGCTTAGCTCGCCGAAGCTCACTCCGAGGCGATCGATGATGAACCAGGTCACCGCCACCGTGAGGCCGAGCTGGAGCAGGCGGGTTCCCGCCTTCCTCATGCTAGTCATCCCCTTCGACTGGCGCCTGCCGTCCCCGCCCGTAGGAGACTACGGCCACTCCGAGCACCGTCAGCAAGCTAAGCACTGTCACCCAAAGACCCGCACGGAGCTGGCCCGACTCGTAGTACACCGACACAGTGCTCTCGCCCGCGGGAACGGGAATCGCCCGCAGCGTGTGGTTGGCCCGAAGAACCGGTGCCTCCTCGCCGTTCACCCGGGCGTGCCAGGCGGGAAACCAGTTGTCGGCGATCACAAGCAGCGAAGGGCGATCCGACCGCACGCGCAATTCCTGCTCGTTGAGTCCGCGCGAGATCCACTCCACGTCGCCATCGACCGGCCCAGCGACCAACGGAGTCGCAGGAGGCTCAGAGAGCACGACTTGGGTCGCCGGATCGAAGTCCTCGCTCAGGATGAAGGGCACGGCTTGGTCGTCGGGGAGGACCACGACCTCGGCCACGAGTCGGGCGCGCGGAAGGGCCGTGAACGAGTAGACGGTCTCGTAGGGCCGGCCCTGGAGGGTCGTCTGGCTGATCGGCTGGAGGTTCTCCAACGTCGTGGGCGGAAGCGCCTGGTCTTCCGGCGTCCCGAGCGCCACCGGCCAAATGAGATATCGCACGTTCAGGATACGCAGGACGTTCGTGCTGAAGATCAGGTTCGTCGGAAGACCGCTTCCCACCATGCCGATCAATTCGCGGTAGCGCGCCAGATCATTGGGGTGGTGACCACCCGCCAACTCGAGACCGAACTGACCCGGCGTAACGTCCTGCCCGAAGCCCACTCCACCGCCCAGCGAAAGCACTCGGAAGGGGTCCTCCTCTGCCTGGCGATCGAGGAGCACCTGCACGTTCGGGTCGGGTGAAGCGATGCGCGCGAAATCCATCGTCTGAATGAAAGGAGCGTCGACCCGTATGAGATCCAAGCCTATGAGCACGCCGAGCAGGGAGATCAACGCCACGGCGTGCAGGCGACCCGACCGGTGCGCCCACACCGCTCCAACCGTGATGATGCACAGAACCGTCACCACAAAGAACCCGCGAACGATGTACGGCATTGCAGCGCCCAGGATCTGGGCGCGCTGCGGCCCGATGTCCGAATAGAGCACGGCCGTCCATGCAGACGTGAAGATCCCTCCGGAGACCATGAGGGTCAGCACGGCCAGTACTCCGACGGCGATCCAGAGGTAGCGCATAGGCCCCCTCGAGCCATGCTCCCCCCCCCCGCGGGCCATCGCAAGCACTCGATCCACGCCGAACGCCATGAGCGTCGCCACCGCGAAGCCGAAAAGGAAGACCGCCTGTGACGGGGCTCGGAACAGGGAGACACCCGGCAAGATCTCGTAGGCTACTCGCCACACCGGCGTGTGCAGGCCCACAGCGAAGAGGAGAGCCAATCCCCCCATCGCCGACACGAAGAGAAGTAAACCCCTGCGAGGCGCACCGAAGAACGCGAGCCCGGCCAGCAGCAGCACAACCGCGCCCACGTACTCGTGGTTCAGCTTGAACGGGTTGCGCCCCCAGTACGTGTTCTCGGCCCAGGGGGCGTCACCCTGCGTGTTTCCCACGAACTCCGGCACCACCAGCCCCATCACCTCTTCCGGGTGTAGCGACCACGAGCTGGAGTATGCGACGCTGCCCTCGTCGGACGCACGCACCGTGGTGGACGTTCGCCGTGAGTAGTCGGTTACGTAGTCCACTGCCGGGAGAAGCTGTACGGCGCCGATCCCCACTCCAACCATCGAGGCCGTGAGAAAAAGGCCGAAACGCGTGGCGGCCGGCCGCACGCCACCCTCTCCTTCTCCCACATCGCGGCCACGCGCCACCTGCACGCAGCGGAAGATCGCGTAGGCTCCGGCGGCCCCGAAAAGGAAGTACGCCATCTGGAAGTGCGTGGTCAGGATGACCAATCCGACGACCGTCGCGACACCGGTGAGAGGCATCCAGGAGCGCCGCACCATCGACGTCTCGGTCATCCAGAACATGAGCGGTGCGAGAGCCGTCACGAAGATCTTCCCGTCCTGCCCGGGATAGACCAGCGTAACCATGAAGGGGGCCAACAGGTAGGCGAGGCCCGCGAGGAGGGCCGCAGCCCTCGAGCGGCCGAGCGACCGAGTCCATCCGAACATGAAGAGTCCGGCCAGGAATACGTGGAGCACGAGCTTCCAGCCCAGAGCCCGATACGTGGACATGAGCAGCAAGAGGACCACGCTCGGCGGATACAGCGAGTCCCCGCCTGCAAGCGACTCGAGGAAGGGAGTGCCCCCGAGGATGATCGGGTTCCAAAGCGGAAACGTGCCCTGCTCGAGCGCATTGGCATAGAAATCCCGCGCCATGTAGCCCAGGCTCAACGTGTCTGTGCCGACGAGCATCCGATCGGAGAACACGAATGAGCGGAACAGAAAAAGTGTGACGGCCCCGTAAAGCACGGGTGGCAGCCAACGGGGTATCTCCAGGCCGGTCCCCGCAGGAGACTCATTCGCGACCGGGGAGGCAGCCCCTTCCCCACCCTTCTTCCGACCGCGTGCCATGGTCTACGCCGCCTCCCGCCGGCGTCCGTCCAAGACCGCTTGATAAACCTCGAGATGCCGGTCCGTGAGCCTGGCGTTGCTCCAGTGGTCCACGACCCGTTTGCGCGCGTGCGCGCCGATCTGGTCGAGGTCATCCCGCGCGAGAAGTCCGACCACCGCGTGGGCCAGGTCCGTGGGGTTCGCCGGTTCAAAAAGCGCACCCACGGTGTCGTCCACGATCTCCGGAAGACCGCCGACGCTGGACGCCGCCACGGGAAGTTCGCACGACATGGCCTCCAGTGCCGCGATCGACGTGGCCTCCATGAGCGACGGGAAGACCGCCACTCGCCCCGACGAGAGCAGACCCGGCATTTCCGCATTCGGGCGGAGGCCCAAGAACTGGATTCTTTCCGCCATGTGGAGGCTTCGAGAGAGCTCCTCCAGCTTGGTGCGCTCGGGCCCATCCCCAATGATCACCGCCTCGGCATCGATCTGCTCGACAATGAGCGGCATGGCGCGCACGAAGAACTCCACGCCGTTCTTCTCGTACAGCCTCCGCGGCACGATGATGCGTGCCCGCTCTCCCTGTACCATCGAGGGCGCCGTACGCCGAAAGAGCGAGGTTTCGACTCCGTTGGGCAGAGCTTCCACGCTGACGCCTGGCGCGATACGCTCGGCAACACCGGCGATTTCCTGGCTGGCGGCGAGGTTGTAGTCCGTCCATTCGATGAATTTCTGGAAGATGGGCCGCCAGAAGGGGCTCTCGGCCCGCTTGAGGAAATGCGACGTATGCCAGGTGGCCACCAGCGGAGCGTCGCCCGCCCTCTTGGCCACGTAGCCCGGTAACACCGACTGCATGGCCTGCGCGTGGATCACGTCGCAGCCCCGCGCCAACTGGCCCAGCCGGGGCGTGGAAAATGCGGCATGGAACGTCCACCCCAGAGGATTCCGCGCCGGCATCCACGTCCGCCAGACATCGATACCATCGAGCATTTCCCGCTCGGGAAGCCCACGTATCGAACGCGATGTGACCACGCTGACCCGATGTCCGCGCTCCACGAGCGCCCGGCACAGGTAGTAGACATGGCTCTCGAGACCGCCCACCTCGGGCGGAAAGTAGAGGCAGTGCATCAGGATCTTCACGGAGCCTCCCAGTCCTTGGTGGACCGGGGCACCCCCAGTAGCTCGGAGATGACGATGTCGGCGATACGCTCGCCCGCCTGGCCGTCTCCGTAGGGGCTCCGGGCGTCACCCGTCGTCTTCTCCGCCGCGAGAACACGCGAGGCCCCGGTAACGATCCGTTCAGAGTCCGTCCCGACCAACCAGGCCACGCCCGCCTCGACCCCTTCGGGTCGCTCCGTGACCTTTCGCAGCACCAGCACCGGCGTGCCGAACGTGGGCGCCTCTTCCTGGATGCCACCCGAGTCCGTCAGGATGAGCGACGAGTGGCGGAGCGCGGTCACCAGGTCCGCATAACCCAGTGGATCGATCAGGTGGACACGTTCGTGTCCGGACAGAATCTCACGCGCCGGCTCGAGGACGTTCGGATTGGGATGCACGGGGTAGACGATCTCGACGTCCGGATAGGCGTCCGCGATCTCCAAAACCGCCCGGAAGATCCGCCGCAGTGGCTCGCCGAACGACTCACGCCGGTGAGCCGTGAGCAACACCAGCCGCCGATCGCCCGCGATCACACTTGCGAGAGTCGGGTCCCCCACCGGCCGTCCCTGCTCCGCTACGCTCCTCAATGCGTCCACCACCGTGTTTCCCGTCAGGTGGATCGCCTCTGCCGAAACGCCTTCGGCCAGAAGATTCGCTCTCGCGTGCCCCGTCGGCGCAAAGTGGTAGTCGGCGATCACGTCGCAACAATGCCGAAAAATTTCTTCCGGAAACGGCGCGCGCTTGTCCTTCGTCCGAAGTCCGGCCTCCACATGACCCACCCGCACATCTTCGAAGTAGCCTACCAGGGAGCCGAAAAAGACAGTGGCGGTGTCTCCCTGCACCAGGAGCACGTCGGGACGGTATTCGGTCACCACCTCGCGCAAGCCGTCGAGGCATGCATGCGCGACGTCATAGAGGCTTTGGCCGTCCCGCATGATCCCGAGGTCATACTCCGGCACCATCCTGAACGCGTCCAGCACCTGGTCGACGAGATCGGTGTGCTGCCCTGTGAGAGCCAAGCGAGAGTCCACTCGGGCGTCGCTCCTCAGAGCGTCGAGCACCGGCGCCATCTTGATGGCCTCCGGGCGGGTGCCTACGACGACCAGCACCCGACGGAGCTGCCCGTCGGCGGCCTCGCCCACTACTCGCTCTGCTTCCTGAGCGAGTCCAGCTCGTCGCGCACGCCGGCCACCATCTCGGCCAGAAGTCCGATCCCCACCAACAAGAACCCCAGCGTCTCCAACAGCATGACCAGGTAGAGAAGCGGCCGGAAGCCCTGCCCTTCCACATAGCGGAAATAGATCGCCACGCCCGCAACAGCCAACCCGGATGCGATGAGCCCCACCCCGGCAGAGCCGAACAACAGGAGCGGCTTTCGAGAAAACAGAAGCAGGAACCACACCGAGATCATGTCCATCAATCCGACGGCGATGCGGATGGGCCCGCGGTACTTGGACGTCCCCGACCTCCGGGGGTACAGGTCCACGTCGATCTCGGCGACGCTGTGACCGCGGGCATGCGCCAATACCACGAAGAAGCGGTGCCAGTCATGACGAAGGTGGAGGTCGGTCAGGATCGAACGGCGGAACGCCTTCATGGAGTTGAGGTCCGAGACCGGCACGCGGAAGATCCGCCGCGAGAGCGCGTTGTAGATGCCGGAGACGGCCTTCTTGCCGTAGGCGCCCACCTTGCGGCCCGTGACCATGTCCCACCCCTCCTCGAGCTTCGCCAGAAAACGCGGGATGTCCGCCGGGAGATGCTGAAGGTCGGCGTCGAACAGGATCAGGTACTCGCGCTCGGTGGCATCAGCGGCGGTGATCATCGCCTCAGTCTTGCCCAAGTTGGTCCGGTGGCTGAGCACCCGCAGGTTGCTCCACCCCACCCCCGCGCGGCGTGCAACTTCGGCGGTGCCGTCGGACGAACCGTCGTCCACGAGGATCACCTCGCCGTCCAGGTCGAAGCGCTCGAACGCCTCCCGGAGTTCCTTGATCAGGTCAGGCACCACGGGCGCCTCATTGAAGGCCGGGATCACCACCGCGAAATCGTGCCGAATCTTCAAATGCGAAGCTGCGCCCTCCGCAGGCCTGTCACCGGGCGCTCCCCCGGACTCCAGGACGGTATCCTCCATGAGGTTTCAGACCCGCTTTCGCATGCGAGCCGGGAGGATGCCGAGTTGATCCCGGTATTTCGCCACCGTACGGCGCGCGATCTTGATCCCATCCGACTTCAGGAACTCCACGACTGCCTGGTCCGTGAGCGGCTTCGACGTGTCCTCGTCATCGACCAGCTTCCGGATCTTGTCGCGCACGCTACGTGCCGAGATGTCCTCGCCGGATGTGGTGGCCAGTCCGCTCGAGAAGAAGAACTTGAGCGAATACACACCCCTGGGCGTCTGCACGAATTTCTCGTTGGTCACGCGCGAAACGGTGGACTCGTGCATCTCGATATGGTCCGCAACTTCGCGCAACGTGAGTGGCTTCAAGTGCTGCACTCCCCGCTCGAAGAACTCGCGCTGACGGTCCACGATGAAACGCATGACATTGAGCATCGTTTGCCGGCGCTGCTCGATCGCCTGGATCATCCAGTTGGCCGAGTTGAGCTTCTTGGCGATGAACTCCTTGTTCTCCCCCGTGAACGTCGCCTTGTCCTGCGCAACTTCGCGGTAGGCGCGAGAGAGCCTGAGCCGGGGGAGGCTCGTGTCGTTCGCGAAGACCATGTACTCGCCGTCGATTTTTTCGACGATCAGGTCCGGGATGATGTACCGCTCGGGGTCGGCCGCATGCTTCAATCCGGGTTTGGGATCGAGCTTCGCGATCTCGTCCGCTGCATCCTGAACGTCCTTCGGCTTCATGCCGAGCGCTTTCGCCACATCGGCCCACCGGTGGCCGATGAGATCGTCGAAGTGCTCCGTGACGATCCGGCATGTGAGGGAGTGCTCCAGGCCCAAGATTCGGAGTTGGATGAGGATGGACTCCTGGAGGTCGCGGGCCGCCACTCCTGGGGGATCAAACCGCTGGATCGTGCTCAACAACGTCTCGACCTCCAGCATTTCGTAAGGCCGGAAGACCTCTTCGATTTCCTCGAGCTCAAGACGTCGCTCCTCTTCGTCGTCGATCGCCTCACCCACGGTACGCGCTTCCCTCCGAACCTCCAGCACCCAGGGATTGATGCCACCCAATACCTCGTCGAGTGTGCAGGTAAGGCCCCCCTCGTCGCTCACGTTACCAATTATCTCCTCGCCCAGTCGCATATCACGCTCACCGAGGTCGAGGAGCCGTAGCTGGTCCTGAAGGTGGTCCCGCAGATCGCGGGACTCGACCGGAGTGGGCTGGAAATATTCGCGCTGCTCGAATTGCTCACGCCGTCCGCCGACGTCGAAGCCGTCGAGCAGGATCTCCTCCCAGTCGATTTCGTCATCCGCGTCCTCTTTCCCTTCCTCATCGACCTGCACGTCCTCATCGACGTCGGCCTCCGACATCTCGAGGAAGGGGTTCTCTTCTAGTTCGGACTTCAGGTGCTGCTGAAGGTCCAGCAGCGGCATGTAGAGCAACTCCATCGCCTGATACAGGCGAGGATTGATCCTCATCTCCTGCTTGAGCTGTTGACTCTGGAAAAGCCGGGTGCTGAAGCTGCTCATTGGGTGCCGGTCAGGCGTCGGACGCAGCCACCGTGGTTGGGGGTTCATCCCCGACCGACGGCTTGGTGTACCGGCTGCGCATCCGCGCGGTGAGCGTAGGCCCTAGGTAAATCTCGGCCACGTCATCATTCCACACCAGTTCCGAGACACTGCCCCTGACCCGGATCTTGCCCTCATACATGATGTAGGCGCGGTCTACGATCTCCAACGTTTGCTCCACATTGTGGTCCGATATGATCACCCCGATCCCTCGCTCCTTGAGCGCCGCGACGATCACTTGGATGTCGTTGACCGCAATCGGATCAATGCCGGCAAAGGGCTCGTCGAGCAGCATGAACTTGGGTTGCTGTACCAGCGCGCGGGTGATCTCCAGCCGGCGCCGTTCGCCACCGGAGAGGCTGAAGGCCTTGTTCTTTCGAAGGTGGGCGATTCCCAGCTCCTCCAGCAACTCCTCCAAGCGGGCGGCCTCATCGCGCTTGGGAAGCTTGAGCGTCTCGAGGATCGCCTTGATGTTGTCTTCGACCGACAGCTTCCGGAACACGGACGGCTCCTGGGCCAGATAACCGACGCCCTTCCGTGCCCGCATGAACATAGGCACGTCCGTGAGTTCCTCGGCATCCAGGAAGACCCTACCTTCCTCGGGCGGAATCAGGCCCACAATCATGTAGAATGTGGTCGTCTTGCCCGCGCCGTTCGGTCCCAGCAGGCCCACGATCTCACCCTGCGAGACCGAGATCTCCACGCTGTCGACCACACGCCGTTTGCGATAGCTCTTGGTGAGGCCCTGCGCGTACAGGCGGCTACTGCTCATCGCCGGACCCTCCAACGGGCGGCGGTGGGATCGGACCCGTGCCGGTCGTATCTGGGGGCGGCGGCGCCGGGCGGATAGGCTGGAGATACGTACCCTCTGGGTTTTCCACATGCATGCTGTCGACTTCGGCGTCGGCGTTCAGGAAAATCTTGATCTCGTCACCCAGAGTGTAGTTGAGCTCCAAGCGCGGCCGCCCGTCCTCATCGACCTGGATCGCAACGGTGTCGCGCGGCATGATGCGATAGAACGTCTTCGCGTTCACCCTGCCCAGCAAGGTTTCCAGTCGGTAGTCGCTCCCCTCACCACCGGTCTCGGACTCGACCGGAGGCAAGAACGTGGCGATCACCGTGTCCGCCGCCAGCCAGTCGGATCGTAGGTCCTCCGGCGTATCCGGAGCGTTGAGCGAGTCTCGGGCGCTGGAGACGGCGCGCGCGCCACCCGAGGCGAACACGCTCTCCAACTCGCCGGCGGGTAGGCTCACGTCGATCGAATCCGCGATCACGGAAAACCCTTCGGAGCGTAATTCGGCTGGAGGAAGCGAATCTCCACTCTGTGACCCTTGGTCGTCCCTCAGGTCGGGCACCCGCTCGGGTTCCGCCGTGTCCGGTTCGGAGGACTCGGCCACCTCCGTGCTGTCCGGCTCGTCGGTCTCGGCCACCCCCACCGGCGGCGTCGGACGCCGAAGCGCGATCACGCGATTCGGTTGATCCTCCTCGAAGAATACGCGCACCACCTTACCGTCTACGAACACAGTGCCGGCTTTCAGGCGACCATTGCC
>JBGMRK010000035.1:0-17846 GCA_048061375.1 Longimicrobiales bacterium
AGCCCCTCGGATGGAACCTGCGGTGCACGTCCCTCAGGTACTGACGGTCCACATGCGTGTAGATCTGGGTCGTCGAGATGTCCACGTGACCGAGTAGTTCTTGCACCGCAACGAGGTCCGCACCGCCCTCCAGTAGATGCGTCGCGAAGGTATGACGCAGGGCATGGGGTGACACCGGTTTCGTAATACCCACAGCTCTGGCCGAGGTACGCACCAAATTGAACACGGCCTGTCTGGACAGCGGAGCGCCCCGACGATTCAGGAAAACCACGCCCTTGGCTCCTCCGCCGTCCAAGCCGGGCCTGACGTCCCGGAGGTAGCGCTCCAAGGCTCTCCGGGCCGGTGCTCCGATCGGCACGATACGCTCGCGCGAGCCCTTCCCCAACACCAGGGCGTAGCCCTCCTCGAGCGCCAGCGAGGTCAGGTGCAGGGTGACCAACTCGGAGACCCTGACGCCCGTAGCGTAAAGAAATTCCAGGATGGCTTTATCACGCCAGTACATCGGGTGCCCCTCACCCGGGGCGTCGAGCAGGCGCTTCGTCTCGTCGAGCGTCAGGAAATGAGGCAGCGGCCGCCCCACCCTCGGTGACTCCAGCCGATCACTGGGATCGCTCTCGAGAACTCCCTCGGCCACCAGGAACCGAAAGTAGGTCCGCACCGCCGACTGGGCGCGCCGGATCGAAGTAGCGGCCAAGCCGCTCTTCTTGAGATCGATCACATAGTCACGGAGGAATGCCGCATCGACATCATCCGGCCCGCGGAGCTTGCGTGTCTCTGCGAATGCGATGACCCTCCGGACGTCTCTGCGATAGGCGCTCAGCGTGGCGGCGGCCAACCCCCGCTCGAAGGCCAGATGGTCCTCGAACTGCTCGAGCCGGAACGCGCGCAGAAGGGCGTCGCTCACGGCTCGCCCTGCCCTTTCTGCGATGGTCCGCGACCTCGTGTGCCGCGCCACCACAGGATGGCCCCCACGGCCAGGACGATCGTCACAGCGAGGAGACCGCGATTCATCGTCGAGAAAGCGGCTAGTATCTGCTCGAAGTTGTCGGCGGCGAGGCGCCCGAGCAGGACCAGGATGCCGTACCAAATACCGGAGGCGATCACGATCGGCGCGCCGACCGCAAACGCGCGCTGGCGCGTCACGCCCGCGAATACAGGCACGATGGCTCTGAGGCCTGGGAGGAATCGTGTAACGAAAATCGCAGCGACACCCCAACGATCGTAAAACCGACCGATCTTGTCCATCTGAGTGGGGTCCAGGATTCGCGCGCCCAATCCGCTCTGGAAGAACTGCGGCCCGTACCGGTGCGCCGCCAAATAGACGGCGAATGCCGACGAGACGTTCGCGATCCATGTCACGAGAAAGACCGCCGTGAGGGTCGCGCGCCCGCGGGTCGCCACGAAGCTCCCCAGGAGCACGAAGGTGTCGGCAGGCACGGGCGGAACCAGATTCTCCACCGCCGCTCCGGCGCCCAGAACAAGATACGTGAGAACCGGCGGTAGGTTCTCGAGAAAGACGAGGGCTTCACGCATGGTGTGCGCCGGCCGTCCGCTCCCGCTTACTCGGCGACCAGGTCGTTGCCGCCACCATACTCCAGCAGGGCCACCGCATGCACAGCCAGGCCTTCGCCGGAGCCGGTCCACCCCATCCCCTCGTTGGTCTTGCCCTTTACCGACACACGGTCCGCATCCACATGGAGCACTCGCGCCAGATTCTGTCGCATTTCGGGCGAGAACGGCCCGATCTTGGGCTGCTCGCAAATCACCGCTACGTCGATATTGCCGATGCGGAATCCGCGCTCCTCGATCATTTCCACGACCCGCGCCAGCAGATCCAGCGAGTCGGCGCCCTTCCAGCGGTCGTCCGAGGGAGGGAAATGCGAGCCCACGTCGCCCGTGGCGGCCGCGCCCAAGACGGCATCGATTACCGCGTGGGCGATCGCGTCACCGTCGGAGTGTCCCGAGAGACCGGGCGAGTCTGGGATGGAGACCCCGGCCAGGACCAAGGGCCGGCCCGGATCGAAGCGATGGGAGTCGTAACCGAGGCCTACTCTCATGCGTCTCCATCTCCCGATGCCGGGTGGTGGGCTTATTCTCCGTCCCAGCGGCGAATGGCCAGACAGACGTTGTGGCCGCCGAATCCGAACGAATTGCTCAGCGCCAAGCGCACCGGACGTGCGACCATCCCGCCATGGGCATAGTCCAAGTCGCAGTCCGGATCGGCCTCGACGAAATTGATGGTCGGCGGAATCCGGCCTTCTCTGCATGCCAGTGCCGACGCGATGGCCTCCACACCTCCGGCGGCGCCTAGAAGGTGGCCGGTCATCGATTTGGTGGATCCCACCGTGACGTCGTATGCCGACTCTCCCAAGACCGCCTTGATCGCGGCCGTTTCATTCCGATCGTTGGCCTGGGTGGAGGTCCCGTGGGCGTTGATGTAGTCCACCCCGCTGGGCGATTCATCTGCGTCCGCGAGGGCCATGCGCATGGCGTACTGCGCCCCCTCCCCTTCCGGCGCCGGCGAAGTGATGTGGTAGGCATCTCCGGACACGCCATACCCCACGACCTCGGCGACGATGTCGGCGCCCCGGTCTTGCGCCACTTCCAGCGCCTCCAGAAGGATACAGCCGCCACCTTCCCCGATGACGAATCCGTCTCGGCTAGCGTCGAACGGCCGAGAAGCCGTCTCGGGATCGTCGTTGCGGGTCGACATTGCCTTCATGGAGGAAAAGCCCGCTATCGCCATTGGCGTCACAGACGCCTCGCTACCCCCGGCGAGCATGACGTCCGCCTCGCCCCGCTGAATAAACCGGAACGCATCGCCGATGGCGTGGGCACTCGACGCGCACGCGGAAACCGTGGCATAGTTGGGACCCTTCGCGCCAAACCGGATCGAGATCAGCCCCGCCGCGATATCCGGAATGAACATGGGCACGAAGAACGGGCTCACTCGCTTCGGCCCCCGCTCCATCAGGATCGTATGTTGCCGCTCGAAGGTGGCAATGCCTCCGATCCCGCTACCGAAGATCACTCCGAAGCGCTCGGCGCCCACTCCGGATGGCGGCCCGTCGAGCCCGGTCGACGCCATCGCCTCAATCGCGACGCCAAGACCGAACTGAGCGAACCGATCGAAGCGCCGTACCTCCTTGGGGTCTAGAAAACAGCTCGGGTCGAAGTCCTTTACCTCACATGCTATCCGAGTGGCGTACTCCTCCGTGGCGTCGAAGTTGGTAATCGGCCCACCTCCGCTCTTTCCCTGGAGAAGCGCCGTCCAGCTCTCTCGAACGTCACTGCCTACCGGCGTGAGCAGGCCCATTCCGGTAATGACGACACGTCGCCCCTTACCTCTCTCGGATGTACTGGTCATACGTGGTGACGCGCGTTTCCCGGCGCGTTACTCTCCGGCCTGCTGCTCGATATAGGCGATCGCATCGCCGACCGTGCGCATCTTTTCCGCGTCCTCATCGGGGATGTCCACACCGAACTCCTCTTCGAAGGCCATGACCAACTCGACCGTGTCCAGGGAGTCCGCGCCCAGATCCTCGACGAATGACGCCTCGTGCGTGACTTTCTCGGGATCGACGCCCAACTCGTTGATGATGATTTCCTTGACCTTGGCCTCGGCGCTTTCAGCCATTTTTCCTCCGCAAAGATTGTGTGTTCCTACTCAGATAGCCCATTTCGTTCTTTGGGGCTCGGGTCGGTCCAATCCTACATGACCATGCCGCCATCTACCGCGATGACCTGGCCGGTAATGTAGCGCGCCCCGGGCCCTGCGAGAAAGCGAATGACGCTCGCGACATCCTCCGGTTGGCCCAACCGCTCCATTGGGATGTGGGCCTGCAAATCTTCGACTACCAACTGGTCCAACCCGGAAGTCATATCGGTCCGAATGTAGCCCGGCGCAACCGCGTTGCAGCGAACCCCTCTCGGTGCCAGCTCCCGGGCAACACTCTTGGTGAAGCCGTGCAGCCCCGCCTTCGACGCGGCGTAGTTGGCCTGTCCCGCATTCCCCGTCAACCCGACCACCGAAGACACGTTGACGATCGAGCCCTCTCGGCGCTTCATCAACCCTCTGCATGCTGCACGTGTCATATTGAAGGCGCCCTTAAGGTTAACCGTCATAACTTCATCCCATTCCTCACTCTTCATACGCAACAATAACGTGTCTCTCGTGATCCCCGCATTGTTCACGAGTGTAAAAATAGGACCCAGATCGGCTTCGACCTGCTTGAGCGTCGCGGTGGCAGCATCGTAATCACCCACGTCGCACGCGTAGCCCGCATGTCCCGAGCCGGGAAGCTCCTCCGCGGCGGCGGCGGCGGCATTTCCGTTGCGGCCAATCACCGCCACTGTCGCACCCGCGGCAGCCAGTTCTTCGCACACGGCCCGCCCGATGCCGCGCGACCCACCGGTGACGAGCGCGACCTTGCCTTCGAATTCACGCATTTTCCGGTCCCCCGCTCAAGAGCGCGTCAACGTCCTCGGGTTCGCCCACCGCCTGGCACGGCACCCCACGCGCGTTCCGCCGGCTCAAGCCACAGAGCACAGACCCAGGGCCCATCTCGACGAAACGATCCACGCCGGCACCAAGCATCTCCTGCATGGACCCCGCCCACCGTACAGGCGACGTCAACTGCTCCACCAAGAGCTCCCTGGCCATGTTCCCATCCGTGACCGGGCGGGCTGTGACGTTGGATACGACCGGAAAGTGGGGGTCGCCGAATTCTAGGTCATTCAGCTTGGCCCGCAATCCCCTTACCGCCGGCGCCATGAGGGGCGAGTGGAAGGCTCCAGAGACGCTGAGCGGGACCACGCGACGGGCACCCGCCTCGCTCGCGAGGCGCATTCCTTCCTCCACTCCTTCGATATCCCCGCTGATCACCACCTGGCCGGGACAGTTGAAGTTTGCGGGAACGCAGATCCTGCCCTCGCCGGAGGCGGCCTCGCACACCGCGACGAGCTCGTCATCACCCAGGCCAATCACCGCCGCCATCGTCCCGGCACGCTTGGTGCCGGCGCCGAACATGAGCTGGCCACGCAGGCGAACGCCGCCTACAGCGTCAGAAAAGGACACGGTGCCTGCCGCAACGTGCGCGGAGTATTCGCCCAGGGAGTGTCCCGCCGCGTGCGAGATTCTACCAACCGCCTCACCGACGACGCGGAACACGGCGACAGAGTGGGTCAGGATCGCCGGTTGGGCGTTTTGCGTGAGGACCAATTCGTCCTCAGGACCTTCCCAGCACAACCGCGACAACGCGAAGCCGAGGACGTCGTCCGCCTCTTCGAACGTGCGGGCAGCCTCCGGGTAGGCTCGAGCCAATCGGAGGCCCAGTCCCACATGCTGTGATCCCTGGCCGGGGAAGAGTATGGCAGTCGACACGGTAGGCGTTAGACCCTCTCTATCGAATGGGCTTTGACGGGCGCTACCCGCGCAGCACGATGCCACACCAGGTAAATCCGGCACCGAACGCCACCGCAAGCACGTTCATGCGTGCTCGGCGACCTCGCGCCCGGCGGTTACAGCGCGTTGCTCATGCTGAATGATGGCGGATCGAACGGCCCTTGCGGCCACGTAGACGGCGTTGCGGATGGCCTTGGGCGGAGAGTCTCCGTGACAGATGATCGAGATTCCGTTCAGCCCAAGCAGCGGGGCTCCCCCGGTTTCGGTGTAGTCCAGGACCCGAAAGACCTGTTCCAAGTCTTCGGTGGCGGCCAGACTACCCGCGCTTCGTCTCAGCAAGGCGACAATGAAGGAGGCTACGGACTCGTAGAACTTGAGAAGCACGTTCCCCACGAATCCGTCACACACGAGCACGTCACAATGGCCGAGAATAATCTCTCGTCCTTCGACGTTGCCTATGAAATTGATATCGCTCTCAGCGAGCAGCCGATGTGCCGCGAGCGCGAGCTCACCACCCTTTCCAGGTTCCTCCCCAATATTGAGAAGTCCCACACGAGGGTTGTCCACCTCCATCAAATGCTCGGCGTAGGCGCTGCCCAAGTGCGCGAACTGAAGGAGCTGCTGAGGCTTGCAGTCGACATTGGCGCCCGCGTCCAGCAGAAGCAGTGCGCCCGTGGCCGTAGGCACCACCGCTCCGATAGCCGGTCGATCGACACCCTCGAGCCGACGAAGAATGAACAGCGAAGCGGCCATCACCGCACCCGTTGGCCCGGCGCTGATAAAGGCGTCCGCATCACCGGTCTTCTGAAGCTGAAGGCCGATCACGACGGAGGATTGGGGTTTGCGACGTATGACCTTGGAGGGAGTGTCGCCTGGAACAACTCGGTCCGGAGCATGGACGACGCTCAAACGGCCCTCGGGGTAGTCACCGTGACGCTCGAGTTCGGATCGGATGGTGGCCTCATCCCCCACGAGGATGACCTCCAGCTCCGCATCCGAACCCCGAAGTGCTTCGACGACACCCGCGATCTCACTTACGGGGGCACCGTCGGTACCCATGGCGTCCAGCGCAATCCGCACGGCTCGGACCTCGCTCAGTGGCTGAAGTGTGCTGAAACCCGGAGGGCGCCTCGGGAGCGCCGCTTACTCCAACTCGGTCTCGACGACGGCCTTGCCGCCGTAGTATCCACAACTCGGGCACACACGAT
This sequence comes from Longimicrobiales bacterium, assembly GCA_048061375.1. Classification (GTDB taxonomy): domain Bacteria; phylum Gemmatimonadota; class Gemmatimonadetes; order Longimicrobiales; family Gaopeijiaceae; genus JACZXQ01. The sequence goes on from JBGMRK010000035.1 coordinate 6,613, forward strand.
GCGGTATCTTCGGGTCCCCGCATCGGGGGCAGCCATGCGTGGTCACCGGCTCCGCCTTGTAGTGCGTGCGACGCTTACGTTTGCGCTGCTTTGAGATTTTTTTCTTGGGGACAGCCATTCTTCGATCTCACTCGCTACCCAGCGTCCGGAGCGCATCCCAGAGGGGATCCACATCTTCCTCCGAGCACTGGCAGTCCTGTTCATTCAAGTTGGTTCCACACCGCTTACAAAGCCCCCTGCAATCCTCTTTGCAGAACGCGTAGGAGGGCAGGGTCAGTACCAACTCCTCGCGAATGGGCCCGCGCAAGTCCAAATCCGTTGCGCTGGCCTCCAGGGGATACACATCCCCGGCGGAGTCTTCACCCAGCTCTTCTGCCGGGACGAACACCCACGTCAACTCCGTATCGAAGGGGGGGTTCAACTCTACCAAGCACCGCCGGCATTCCTGTACCAGCGATCCCTGAACACTCCCCCTTATGACGACTTCGCCAGAGCCCGCGATCGTCGCCTCTAACCTGGCGTGAAGGTTGGACGCGAACCGGAACCCCGACCCCTCGAACAACGGGTCGTCCGGGTCAATCGTACCCTCGACCCGGAGTACGCCCTCCCGCTCCAGGCGAACCAGATCGACTCTGAGCATAGTCCGAAAAGCTAGCCGGAACCATGAGGTCAGTCAACGCAGAAATCCGCTCGAGAATGCCGTTGCCGACGGCCTCCCGTGGTCAGCTGTCGAGCTCCAGGCGCTCGTGCATGGAGAAGAAAAAACCGATCTCAGCCCTGGCGTTGTCATCCGAGTCGGAAGCGTGGATCGCGTTCCGTTCCTTCGATTCCGCATAGAGCTTGCGAACGGTGCCCTCTGCCGCCTCAGCGGGGTCTGTCGCGCCGATCGCCCCGCGCAACGCGGGCACCGCATCGTCCGCCTCGAGCACCATCGGAATAACCGGCCCCGACGTCATGAAATCGACTAGGGAACCGTAGAATGGCCTCTCGGAGTGGACCGCATAGAACTCTCTGGCTTGACCGACGCTCAGCCGGGTCATGCGAAGTGCCTGGACTCTAAAACCGCCCTCTTCGAGGTGGGCGATGATCTTTCCGGCACTACCCGACGCGACTGCGTCCGGCTTGATGATGGCCAAGGTGAGGCTCATAAATTGAAATCCTTTTGGGTTCCGGCCCTTCCAGGGCCTCGCTGATCAATCAGGTATGCTCGACTCGGGATGGGACAGCAGCCGTAGTACGACCTCTCGGTTCACGAAACCAACCAACTCGCCTTCACGGACCACCGGAACCTGTTCGAGATCGCGATTGACGAGGATGTTGGCGGCCTCTAAGAGGCTTTGGTCTTCGGACACGCACATGATGGTCCGGCTCATCACGTCGCGGGCCGTCGCTTCCCCGGCAACATCAGCGACCGTACCCTCTACCTCGCCAACCCGGAACCGAGGCAGGAGGTGCTTGATGGCCTCTCCAGCGGTGATGATCCCCAACACCTCATACTTCTCACCGACGACGGGGACCGCACGCACTTCACGCCGAACCATGAGGTCAATGATCTCGGAGAGGGGTGTATCGGGGTAGACCCGGTAGTTGAGCGAGATCAGGGCGTCCTCGACGAGCAGGTGTTCCTGGAGCTCGACATCCATCAGGTCCGTGAGTGCGAAGGCTTGCTCCGGCCGGGTCGCCGCCTTGAGTTGATCCTCCACTTCACGATCGCGAAGCGCCCGCGTGATGGCGGGGATGATCTGATCGCGAAGGGTGGCCACCCGCCGAGGGGTCAGAAGCAGCAGGACGACCCTGCATGCTGCCGAAGCCCCGCCCTGCAGCGTGACCTCGATCGGCTCGGCCGCCACAGCCAGGGCTCCACGGAGAGCGTCCACCAGCTCGGTCTGGGCGGCCACAACCACGGTCTCTTCTCCCACACGGAACACCTCCCCGACACCGCTCGCCAACTCGGCCACGAGCTTTTCATCCCGGTCACCGCCGCCGGCCATCGAGCCCGCGGTGGCCAAGGTCGTGAGTACGTCTTCGAGAGACCGCCCCTCCGTTTGGAGAACGACACGGTCATCGGAAAGGATATCGGAGACTCTCATGGTTTCTCCCCTCGATTCCGGGCATACCTTCGCGGCGGCTCGGGCTTACGCGTTGAGCGCCTCTTGCACGAGGACCACGATATCGGCCGGCCGCTTGGCCACCGGAATACCGTTTTCCTCAAATGTCTTCATTTTTTCCTCCGCCGTTCCGGCGGATCCACTGATTATGGCGCCGGCGTGCCCCATGCGCCGGCCTGGTGGCGCGGTCTGCCCGGCGATGAACCCGACCGTAGGCTTGTCAAGGTTGTCCCTGACCCAAACGGCCGCCTCCTGTTCGTCGGTGCCGCCGATCTCTCCGATAAGGACGATCGCCTCGGTTTCAGCATCACTCGCGAACGCCTCCAGCGCGTCTACGAAGTTGGTGCCGATGAGCGGGTCACCTCCGATGCCCACGCACGTCGTCTGGCCGAGGCCGGCCACCGTGAGTTGCGCCACAGCCTCATAGGTGAGGGTGCCCGACCGTGAGATCACGCCGACCGGACCCGGCGTCACGATTTGTCCCGGGATGATGCCCACCTTGGCCTTCCCAGGGGAAATCACCCCTGGACAATTGGGGCCGAGCAGGCGGGCGCCTCGGTCGCGCACGAACGCGTGGGCTCTCACCATATCGAGTACGGGAATGCCCTCGGTGACGGCGACGATGAGGTCCACTCCAGCCTCCGCCGCCTCCAGGATCGCCCCGGCCGCGAACGCGGGAGGCACGTAGACGACGGACGTATTAGCTCCGCCCTCGCGCACCGCCTCATCCATCGTGTTGAAGATCGGTACGCTCGCTCCGTTGGGCCCTTCAAAGGTCTGTCCGCCCTTGCCTGGCGTGACGCCTGCCACGACGCGGGTACCGTATTCCATCATCTGCCGCGTATGGAACGATCCGTCACGCCCCGTGATGCCCTGGACCGCGACCCTGGTGGTCTCGTCGACAAAGATCGCCATGATCAGCTCCCCTCCGTCATCTGAACGGCCCTCTCCACGACTTCGTCCATCGACGTGAACGCCGAGAATCCAGCGTCGGCCAGGATCTGAAGCGCAAGTTCCTCGTTGGTGCCCGTCAGCCTGATGAGAATCGGAGGTTTGATATCGATGCTCTTGGTCGCCTCGACGATACCATTCGCGACGTCATCGCAGCGCGTGATCCCGCCGAAGATGTTGAAAAGGATCACCTCGACGTTGGGGTCCGACGTAATGATCTCGAGCGCCGCAACGACCTTGTCCGGATTCGAGGAGCCCCCGATGTCCAGAAAGTTGGCTGGCTCCCCTCCGTAGAATTTGACGAGGTCCATCGTGGCCATCGCCAACCCGGCACCATTCACGCAGCACCCGACGTTCCCGTCCAGCTTCACGTAGCTGAGGTCGGCTTCCCTCGCTCGGGTCTCGGCCCAGGGTTCGACCGAGAGATCGCGATACTCGGCAATGGACGGCTTTCGGAACAACTCGTTGTCGTCGATGCTGAGCTTGGCGTCGATCGCCTTCACCTCGCCGTCGTCGGTCGAGATGAGCGGATTGATCTCGGCCATGGATGCGCCGGCCGACGTGAACGCGTCGTATAGCTGGGCAATGATCCGAGAGGCTTGCTTCGCCAGGGCCGGGTCGTCGTACAGCGTGGAGGCCAGCCAGTACGCCTGGTGAGGGAGCATCCCATACCGAGGGTCCACGGCCAGCCTACGGATCGCCTCGGGGTTGGTGTGAGCCACTTCTTCGATGTCGATGCCACCCTCTGCCGACACCATGAACGTGGCCGACTGGGTTTTGCGATCGATGAGTACGCCGACGTAAGCTTCCGTCGCGATATCCTCGGCTGGGGTGACCAGGACCTTGTTCACCGAGAGGCCGTTGATCTCCATGCCCAGAATCGCCTCGGCGTGCTGGCGCGCCTCTTCAGGGGTGGAGGCGAGTTTCACTCCCCCGGCCTTGCCTCGGCCTCCCGAATGCACCTGGGCCTTCACCACCACTGTGCCCCCGTATTCACGAGCGAGCGCTTCGGCCCGCTCGGGCGTGTCGGCGACCTCGCCGGGCGGCACCGGGATGCCCGCCGCGCGGAAGATTTCTTTGGCCTGATATTCGTGAACGTTCATGCTCGTCCGTTCGACTGTTCAGGGATCGGGCCGAAGCAGCGTCGAGGCTGGGTTATCGTGGCAGCCTTGGTGCTTGGAAGCAGTGGTGCTTCGCCGGCTCACACAGACGGCTGAAACTACCAAGGGCCCGCTCATCAAGGAAGAGGTTGACGGACCCTCGATTCAGCCCTCCGGATTCAGGCGGCTGAGAAGCGCCCGCAGCTCCGCAAGAGCGCTGCCGAAGCCTTCGTAGTCGCCCGACCGCAGACGCCGCTCCGCCTCGTCGAGCAACTCCAGCGCCTCGGCCGGCCAACCACTGCGATCGCCGGGTAGGGCGATCGCCGGCACTGCGGAGAGATCCAGAACATCGGGTCGCCCGCCACCGGCCCGAGCAAGCTCTGCGATGGCCGCCCGCACAGTAGGTTGCATCGAAACTCGCCGCCCATCGCTCACGACAAAGCGCTGGAGATCCGGAATCGCGCCTCTGCTAGCAGCGAGGAAGACGGGCTCGATGTAGAGCAGCGCCTTGCCGACCGGCACGACATGGAGGTGTCCTGTCCAAACATTGCTGCCACCCTGCCGCCACAGTGAGAACTGCTCCGAGATGGTCGGATCCTGCTCGACGAGGGCTTCGATTTGCCGTGGGCCCTGCACGAGCTCCTCACGGGGCACATCGTAGAGCGTCAACTCGCCGTAGCGCCCCGGGTCGTTACGAGCCACAAAAATCGCCGCGAGGTTGTTACGCCCGAGGGGCACGAGCACCGTGGTGAGTAAGAAAGAGGGCTCGTCGTCCCCTGGAAGCCGGTACACGCCGTACTCGGGCCGATACGGGACCGGGCTGTCCTCTCGCTCCAGCTCGGCGGCGTCGTCCCAGACGTCCTGCTGCCGGTGGAACTCGACCGCGGTTTCTACATGGTATTGATGCAAAACGGTGGCCTGTACGGTCAGGAGCGACCGCGGATACCGAAGATGCCGCCGAAGTCCCTCGGGCATGTCGCTGAGAGGCTTGAACAACCCAGGAAATCCGCCCTGGTACACCTTTAGCAGCGGATCTTCAGCATCCACCACGTACAGGTTTATTTCGCCGGTCGTGGCGTCCACCGTGACCTTCACGCTGTTGCGAACGTACCGGACCGGCCTTCCCTGCATGAGGTCGTACTGGCGGGAGAGGGGGAACCAGCGGGTGCCCGTAAACCCCTCGAGCATCCAAACGATGCGGCCGTCGTACACGACCGGGTATGGGGCCTCCGGAAAACGGAGCAGGTTGCCCGTAACCAGGCTGACCCGTTGCACGACGCTTCGCCTGAATAGAAGCCGGCTTTCATCCGTCAACTCACTCGCGAGCAGGAGGTTGGCGTCGCGGAAGTTCCATGCGAGCACGAGCTTGCTGAGAAGTGAGTTGAGTCGGATGCCCCGGGGGTAGTCGATTCCCTCCGCGCCGGATGCGCCGAACGTAGCGGCCAACTCGGGATCGGCGGGATTGAGCACCACATACGCCTGGCTCGCAGAACTTCGCCGAGAACGGATGTACATCAGCGACTCGGACAACCTCAGGGCCTCCGGAGCTTTGCCTTCTGCGAATTCGACAGGCATGCCACTGAGGAACATCTCCGGCCGGCCCTCGGGCGTCTTCGTGGTTGCCGCACTCGCCACCGCTCCCAGTCCGGCGACGAAAGGGAACCGTAGGTGTCGATTCTGCCAATTGGGATCCGGAATCCCGGTCGCGTCGATCTCACGGACGGCCAGTGCGACCAGGACTGCACCCTCAGCTCCGTCGTACCGATCGATGTCGACGCCAAGGAACGTGTAGTAATTCTTGTCCGTGTGGAGATTGTTGAACCGAGTCAACAGGGCCTCGGCGCTCCACATCGGCAATCCCTGGAACTGTATTTCGGCGGCCTGCCAATCCACAGATTCGTCCGCGCTATACACGAAATTCTTGCGTTCGATGGCGTCCAGCCCGAACCCAATGCGAGTAAAGCGCATGTTGTACTCGATGAACGGTGTCTCCCGCTCCAACTCGTTGGGCTGCACGCGCAGGCGCTGCACGAGGCTGGGGTAGAGCTGGCCAACGACGATGCCGCCGCCGATGACTCCGATCAGCCCCGCCACGAGGGGTAGCGTTCGACCCTTCAGGCCGCTCCATACCGCACCGACAGCCGCAAAGGCCGACAGTACGGTGAGCGTGCGCATTGCTGGAAGCCGCGCATAGGCGTCGGTGTAGCCGAAAATGCCCTGGACCTCGGACGACCCGTCCAAGAGCATCAAGTATCGGGCCAACCAGAACCGGAGGGCCAGAAATATGAAGAACGCCGCGATCACGACCGCCAGGTGTACTCTCGCCTCACGAGAGATCATGATGCGATTCTTGCCGAACTGGAGCGCACCGGTGGCCGCGTATCCTGCCGAGCACAGCGTGAACACGAGGAACGCCAGTACCAGCGCGAACGTGACGAACGCTCCCAGCACCGGGAGCGTGACCACATAGAACATCAGATCCTTTCCGAGAATCGGATCAATGACGCCCCATGCGGGCGCACTTCGAAGAAAAAGCAGTTGGAGGCCCATCGCCGGCGGGATCGACGCGCCGAACCAGGCACCGAGCAGGACTGCCGTCGCGATCACCGTCCACTGGATGTAGCTACGCGGTAGCTGCTCGGAGATCTCCAGGTCGCCGAAGCGCCGCTTGATCTGGATCTTCCCGAGGGTTCGAGCCACGTAACGCAGATTCCAAACGATGGTCGCAGCGACGATCGCCCCCCCTACGATCCGCGCACCCCACTCCCAGAATGCCCGCTTCCAGAACACGGCGGAATATTCGACCGTACGAAACCACAGAATCTCGACGTAGAGGTTCGAGAGCAGCCGGCCGACCAGTAGGGCTACGATCAACACGATCCCCGCTATGGCGAGCGGCCGTCCGACCCTCCATCGCTTCGTACTCACCTCAGACATGGACACCCTTCGACCGAAGCCAAGCCTCTATCTCATTCCGGATCTCTTCCAGCCGTTCCATCGTTCCAGCCTCATACCGAGCCACCAGCACCGGCTGCGTGTTGGAGGCTCTCAACAGGCCCCACCCGTCTCCGAAGAGTACCCTGGCGCCATCCACATCGATCACCTTGTGGTCGCGCCGGAAGTGCTCTTGAGCCTCTCGCACGAGTTCGAACTTGTCCTCTTCGGGCACCTCGATCCTGAGTTCGGGCGTGGAAACGAAGACCGGAAAATCAGCGACCAGCTCAGAGAAGGGACGATCCGACCGGGCGAGTAGGTCGATGAGGCGGCAGGCGGCGTACAAGGCATCATCGAAGCCGAAATACTGATCGGCAAAGCAAATATGCCCGGACAGCTCGCCGGCGAGAGGAGCACCCTCGAGCCGCATTTTTTCCTTCATGAGCGAGTGACCCGTCTTCCACATGATGGGCTCTCCGCCCGCCTTGGCGAATTCCTCGGGGAGAACCTGAGAGCACTTCACATCGAAGACCAGTTTTTGGCCGGGACCATCTCGCGCCAGGATATCCATGCCGAATAGGAGAAGCAGCATGTCTCCCCGGACAACCGTGCCGTTTTCGTCGACGGCTCCAATGCGGTCGGCATCCCCGTCGAAGCCGATGCCGAGATCCGCGCCTGTTTCCCGAACCGTCCTCATCAGGTCGACCAGGTTCTCATCGACCGTGGGGTCCGGATGATGGTTAGGAAACGTTCCGTCCGAGTCGCAAAAGAGCGGCACCACTGTGACGCCAAGAGCCTCCAGCAACGACACTGCGACGATAGAGCCCGTGCCGTTTCCGCAGTCGACTACGGCCTTGACCGGGCGAGGAAGGCAAAAACGCCCGACGACGTCCGAGGCGTATCGTTCCAGAACCTCCTCGGTGTCGCACGATCCAGCACCCGCAATTACGTCGTCGGCCTCGATGCGAAGCCGCAGCCCCTGGATCGCCTCGCCGTAAACCGACGCGCCTTCGAGCGTCATCTTGATACCGTTCCACTCGGGCGGATTATGCGATCCGGTGATCTGGATACCCCCATCGGCCTCCAGGTCACGCTCGGACCAATAGAGCACGGGAGTGGGCACCATGCCGACGTGCACCACGTTCACACCCGAGGCCTCGAGTCCTTCCATGAGCGCGCGGACCAGCTCGGGAGAGCTGGGCCTGTTGTCATGGCCGACCACCACGCGGGGGCCTGGACCGATCTGGTCGCTCGCCATGCTCCCGTAAGCACGCCCGACGGCCCGGGAAACCTCGGGCGTCAACTCCTGACCGACCAAGCCACGTATGTCGTACTGGCGAAAAATATGGACTGGAACCTTCATGGCCTCTTCGACAGGGGTGGGACCTGCAAGCAGAGAACGTAGACATGCCGAAAGGGGGCGTCAAAGCGCGCACACCCCGCCCGTCAGCCGAACGCCTAGAGAGCGCTGAGCAACCCAACACCTCCGGAGGTGAGGCTTTCTGCGGCCGCTCGGGCCAGCTCGAGCGCCGATCCCGGGAAGATCCCCGTGTACAGGACGACGGCTACGCTTACGATGAGCGCCAGCCTCAATGCAACCGGAACCGCCAACCCAACATGGGCCTCGGTGTTGGAGGCATCACGCATCCACATGAACCACGCGACCCTCAGGTAATACCAGTACGACAGAACCGTCGTCAGTACCAGGATGGTCGACAGGTAAACCAGCCCTGCGTCCATTGCTCCCTGCAGCAGGAAAATCTTGCCCATGAATCCGCCCGTGCCCGGAAAACCCGCGAGCGAAAGTAGGAAGATGGTCATGAAAACCGCGAGCATCGGCTGACGCCCACCGAAGCCGGCATAGTCGTCGATCCGCTGGTTCCTCTCAGTCTGATCACCCACGGTCATCAGAATCGCGAAAGCTCCGATGTTCATGAACGTGTAGACGAGCAGGTAGAACAGCAGCCCGGATGTCGCGGTGCCGTTGTTGGACACGATCGCCAGCAGCAGATACCCGGCATGGGCGATGCTAGAGTACGCCAGCATCCGCTTCACGTTCACCTGAACGAGCGCGATGAGATTCGCCCCCACCATGGACAGAACCGCCAACCACCAGATAATCGCCCACCATTGTGCGTAGACGCCGTCGAACGCAATGGAGAACACGCGTAGAAAGGCGACGAACGCCGCCGTTTTTACCCCGGCGGACATGAAGGCCGTCACCGGCGTGGGCGCACCTTCGTACACGTCGGGCGTCCACATATGGAACGGCACGGCCGAAACTTTGAAGGCAAAACCGATCGCCAGTAGGGCCACGCCGAAGCCGAGCAGGCCCGCGTGCGCAGACCCATCCCCCACCGCGGCGGCGATGGCCGCGATGTTGGTGCTCCCGGCGGCCCCGTATATGAGCGCGATGCCGTACAGGAAGAAACCGGTCGAGAACGCACCGAGCAGGAAGTATTTGAGGCCGGCCTCGGCGGACTTTGGATCGCGTCGGTTCATCGCGGTCAGGGCGTACACGGCAATCGACATGACCTCCAGGCCGAGGAAGATCACGATGAGATCGCGGGCCGACGCCATGAACATCATGCCCACCGTCGAGAGCAGGAGCAGGCCGTAGAATTCACCGGCTTGCAGCCCCTGTTTCTCCACGTATGCGATGGAGACCATCACGGACATGCCTGCCGCCGCGAGGAAGATCCAGTTGGCGTAAAGACGGAAGCCATCGACGGCCACCATAGCCGAATTCCCTGCCTCGGTGACGCCGTACAACCAACCGTTCGCAAGCGCCGCGACCAGAACGCCGAGCAACGTGAGCCACCCGAGGTCGGTTACGCGATCGGGGCTTTTGCGCGCCCGCTTGGATACGCCTACCACCAGAACCACCATCGCCCACACGGACAACACCAACTCCGGAAGAAGCGCGATCAGGTAGTGACTCCGTGAACTGAAGTCCAGAACCATGCCCATATCAGCGGACCGCCATCAGGCTGGGGAGTGGAACGTCGCCCGGCTCGCCCAAGTCCATGAGCACGGAGATTTCCTCAGGGATTATCACCAATGCCGCGTTAGCGCCCAGACCGAGTTCGTCCGCGCCCAGCATCGACGCCGAATTGGGGGACTGCTCCACTCGCTCGAGCAACGCCTCGACACTCGGCTCCATGCGCTCCAAGAATGGGGCAGGAAAGGCCCCGAGCACGATCATGAGCGCAATCAAGGGAGCCAGGATCAGGAACTCCCGGCGCGACAGGTCCTCCACGACGACGTTCTCTTCCTTATCCAACTCGTTGAAGAACATTCGTTGCACCATCGGAAGCATGTAGTACGCCGCGAAGATGACCCCGGTCGTGGCAAGTATGGCCACCAGCGGGTGGGTCTCGAACGTACCGATTAGCGCCAGGAACTCGCCCACGAATCCGCTGGTGCCGGGCAAGCCAATCGAGGCCAACGCCGTAATGACGAACGCCGTCGCCAGCATGGGAGCCACACGTCCGAGTCCGCCGAATTCCTCCATGAGCCGCGTGTGCCGTCGCTCGTAGAGCATGCCGAGCAGCAGAAACAGAGCCCCGGTCGTAATCCCGTGAGAAATCATCACGAACAGGCCGCCCTGAATGCCGTTCGCCGTAAGTGCGAAGATCCCGATCACCACGAAACCCATATGGGCCACGGAGGTGTACGCGACCAACTTCTTCGCATCGGGTTGTGCGGACGCCACCAATGCCGCGTAGATGATTCCGATCACTCCCAGCGTCAGCATGATGGCCACCACGGTGGGGTGCCGCGCGGCTGCCGGGAACAACGGTAGGAGGAACCGCAAGAAGCCGTATGTACCCATCTTGAGGAGGATGGCGGCAAGGATCACGGATCCCGGCGTTGGCGCCTCGACGTGCGCGTCCGGAAGCCAGGTGTGGAACGGGAAGAGGGGCACCTTGATCGAGAACGCCAGCGCGAAGGCGCCGAAGAGCCAAAGCTGCTCCTTGAGCGTAAGCGGCAGCCTCAGCAGGTCGACGTAGGAGAACGTGGCCACTCCCAAGAGTGTCTCGGCCCGCTGGTGCAAGTACAGAATCGCGACCAGCATCAGAAGGGATCCCACCGCCGTGTACAGGAAGAACTTGATGGCCGCGTAGATCCGGCGTTCGCC
>JBGMRK010000036.1:0-17269 GCA_048061375.1 Longimicrobiales bacterium
TATCGCCCATCTTCCCGGCCATGACGTCCTTGATATCCTACAACCCGGCCACGGGTGATGCCGTCGGCGAAGTGGAGGTCACGCCGCCGGGCGAGATCCCCGTCATTGTGGCGCTCGCTCGCGCCGCCCAGCCCGCCTGGAAGGCCCTTGGGCACGACGGCCGAGCTGCACTGTTGATTCACGCGCACGAGGCGCTGAGCGCCCGCGCAGAGGAGTTGGGCCGCCTGATCACCGAAGAAATGGGCAAGCCGCTCGGCGACGGCATCGGCGAGGCTACGTCGCTGGGATCCGGCGTCCGCGAGCACCTGGACGAAATCGCGGAGGCGCTCGCCCCCGAGGTCGTCGAGGACGGGCGGCTCCACTCGGTGATCTACCACGACCCGCTGGGCGTGTGTGCGGCGATCACCCCCTGGAACTTCCCAATGGCGATGCCGCAGTGGATGGTCCTTCCCGCCCTGGCAGCCGGCAATACGGTAATCCTCAAGCCATCAGAGGAGACCCCGCTCTGCGGGCAGGCCTACGCGGAAGGCCTCATCGACGTGCTCCCCAGAGATGTGCTCCAAGTGGTTCACGGAGCAGACGACCAGGGCAAGACGTTGGTCGAGTCCGATGTGGATATGATAGCCTTCACCGGCTCACGTGAAACGGGGCAACACATCCTCCGCGCCGCGAGCGCCGGGCTCAAGCGAGTGATCCTGGAGCTGGGCGGAAAAGACCCGATGATCGTCCTGGAGGACGCCGACCTCGAGAAGGCGGCCAAGTTCGCGGCATGGAACAGCTACCGGAACGCCGGCCAGGTGTGCGTGAGTACCGAGCGCATCTTCGTGCTCGAGGGCGTCGCCGAGCGGTTCGCCGAGCTACTGGTGGAAATGACCAACGCTACCACAGTGGCCAATGGCCTCGAGGACGGCGCTGAAGTGGGGCCCATGGTGAACGCCACTCAACGTGACCACGTGCTGGCCCAGGTCGAAGAGGCGGTCGCACAGGGCGCCGAAGTGCTCGCAGGCGGTGAGGGGCATCACGATAATTTCATCATGCCGACAGTCCTGGGCGGCGTCACCGAGGACATGGCGATCGCCCGGGATGAGACCTTCGGACCGGTGGCCTGCATCACGCCGGTGGCCTCGGAAGAAGAGGCGATCGAGCGCGCGAACGACACCCATTTCGGGCTTGGTGCGGTGGTCTTCGGCGGCGATATCGAGCAGACGGCCCAGGTGGCACGCCGGCTGACAGCGGGAATGATCGGGATCAACCGGGCCGCCGCGGGAGCGGAGGGAACGCCTTGGGTGGGCGCGCGTCAGAGCGGGTATGGCTTCCACAAGTCCAGGGACGGGCACCGCCAGTTCACCCAGACGCGCGTGGTCACCAAGTCGCGAGCATAGAGCCGCTCAGAGAATGATGGCCAGGGGAACCAGCACCACATACCCCAAGACCAACAGCAAGGGTGCGGCGGTGATGGAACCGTTCGCGAGAAGGAAATAGCCCAGCGAGATCGTCGCGAGCGCGGCGGCGGCCAGGATCAGGTTCACCCTGGAAAACTGCAGCGCGGCGTCCGTCTGTTTGCCCTGTCGTCTGTTCTTCGCCATGGACCGTCATCCTAGTGGAGGGTCGACCCGGGTCTACAACCCGAACTTCTTCACGTACCCGGCAAGCCTCGATCTGGAAATCCCTAGAACTCCGGCTGCCTCGCTCTTGTTCCCCCCGGACACATCCAGCACTCTGGTCACGTGCGCACGGACCACCTCGTCCAACGTCTGCTCCGTCGCACCCTCCACGCCCGTCTCCGTCGTCAGAGCGCTAGACGACGTTCCGAAGGTGAGGTGGTCCGGCCCGATCACCGATCCCCGCGCCACGATTGCCGCCCGAGTCAGCGCATTCTCGAGTTCACGCACGTTGCCCGGCCACTCGTACGCCTTCAACTGCTCCATGGCGGAATCCGAAATCCGAGTCGGGCCTTGCCCCATCTCGCGGCGGATCTTGGCCATCAGGTGCTCACACAACAGCGGGATATCGATCGGGCGCTCTCTCAGTCCCGGCACGTAGATCTCGACGACTTTCAGCCGGAAGTAGAGGTCCTCGCGGAAGCCTCCCTCCTCCACCAACTCCTCCATGGGCTGGTGCGTCGCCGCCACGACACGTGCCTCGGTCCTGCGGGGCTCTTCGCCCCCGACCGGATAGAACTGACGCTCCTGGAGCACGCGCAGAAGCTTCGTTTGGAAGCCGGCCTCGGTGTCGCCGATCTCGTCCAGGAAGATCGTGCCACTACCCGCCAGCTCGAAGTACCCTTTGCGCCCTCCCACGGCGCCCGTGAAGGCGCCCTTCACATGCCCGAACAACTCGGATTCGAGAAGCGAGTCGGTGAGCGCGGTGCAGTTGACCGCAATAAAGGGCTCGGCGGAGTATTCCGAGTGCTGGTGGATCGCTCGCGCGATCAACTCCTTGCCCGTTCCGGTCTCGCCCCGAATGAGGACTGTGGTGCGATTGCGGGCCAGCGCCCCGATGGTCTTGTAGATCTCGATCATCTGGGGGTCGCGTCCGACCACCGAACCGGCGAGCGGTTCGGCGTCGTCCTCGGCCGGCGCCTCTCCCTGTTCTTCGTTGAGCGCCCGATCTCCAAGGCATCGCTCCACGACCGATTGAAGCGTGCTCAGGCTCACCGGTTTCACCAGATAGTCGAACGCGCCGGCCTTCATGGCCGACACGGCCGACTCCATGTCCTCGTGGGCGGTCATGACGATCACATCCACGGCGGGCATCGATGCCCGTACGCGCTCGAGAAGCTCCAAGCCCGTCATCTCATCCATGCGGATGTCGGAAATGATCAGGGCGGGATCGAACGCAGCGACCCTGCCGAGGGCGTCCTCAGCGCTCTCGGCCTCGGCGATCTCGAAGCCGGCGTGCTCGAGCTTGTCCCTGAAGATGGTCCTCGTGTCCGAATCGTCGTCCACGAGCATGATGCGGGCACCTGCCACGTGTTGACTCTCTTTCGTAGGGTCTACCGTTCGGTCGAGCCTGAGAGACCGTCTGCTCACATACCCCCGAGCTAGCCTTCCGGGTCTTCGGGTCCTCCCCCACCATTCTCCTGCATCCAGTACGCGGGGTCTTCGGGCAACTCCGCCGCCCGTAGGCGGGCCAGGGCCTCCCGGTCACGACCCCTCCTCAGTCTGACCATCGCGAGCATCAGCAGAGTGAGCACCAGCCAGAAGACCGCCGAGTGCGAGAGCACGAACAGCCACCCGTAGCGGTCCCGCACGTAGCTCCGCCAGTTGGTCTCGAATTGGCCCGTCGTGAAGCCGAACGTGGTACGGAACGCTCGCTCGAAGCTTTCGGTTTCCTTCCACCTCGCCAGGAAGACCTCCAAACCGCGGTCGCCGCTCGAGCTGACCAGGTATTCCAGCGTAGTCGCCGAAAGCAGGTATGCGATTTCCGCGCCGGTGCGGCTCCGTGGCCACGAGAGCGTAAGGGAATCCAGAGAGGGCGACCCGGAGACCAGCGCAAATCGGAGCCGCCAGCCTTCGTTGGCGTTCCAGCCGCCCGAAGCCCACTCAGCGTAACCCTCGCTGAACCAGCGGGGCGCGCGCAGCCCTCCCAGATATTGGTCCAGACCCACATGGGCCCACTCGTGGCGGAGCAGGCGGGGGTCGCTCCACCCTCGGCCGCGGCTGGACGAGTACGCCGGAATCACGATAGCCGTATCGAACGGAAGGGCGACACCAGCACCCCACTCCGGCACCCCACCACCCGTCAACCTATCGAAGTCCGCAGCGTCCGCGGCGAGATAGATCAAAACGCCGTGCGGGATGCTGGCGGGAAGCCCAGGAAGCGGACCGAACCCCTCGACCACACGGAGAACCCTCGAGGCCTTGGTGGAGTCGTCCGGCATGTGCCACACGGTGACCCGCTCACCGGCCAGCGGCACATATTGGGATTGGAGATCTTCAGGAAACGCACCCTGGCCCACCCCCAGAACGAGGGAGACCACGAGCGCGAGCGTCATCCCTCCGCCTGGGCGCCCAACTGCTCGAGCCTTTCCTGGAGCTCGTCGTTGTGGGGGTTTAGCTCCAGAGCCCGACGCCAGAGCGTGCTGGCTTCGTCGTTTCGCGAGTCCTCCAGCGCGATGTCGCCCAGCTTGATGTACACGTCCTCGCCGAGCCGCCCGTCGATGCTGACCGCCTGCTCGTAGTGGGCGCGGGCCGCCTTGTTATCTCCCCGGCGAAACGCTTGGTCCCCCAGCGCCTTGTACGCCTGCGGGGGGGGATTCTCGGACTCGGTCGCGCGGTCGTAGTACGCCTGGGCGGCCTCTTCTTCGCCCTTATGCTCCAAAACGGCCCCGGTGTTCACCAGGATCGCCGCCTCTTCGGGATAGGTGCTCAAGCCTTCACGCCCAAGCTCGACCGCCCTATCGACCCGTCCCGCGGCGCATGCCGCCAGCACCGCAAAGGCGTAAAACACCGGAGGGGGCGTCTCGGACCCGAGCTTCTCCAGGTACTGCTCCATTGCGTTGTTCGCAGCGGGCCCGCTGCCGGCCTTGAAGAGCACGATCCCCCGAGCGAGTTGCAGCGCCGGATCGTCGGGATGGAGGTGTCCGGCCTGGCTCAGCGCGGCCAACGCCTCGACGTAACGCCCGAGCCGCTCCAGAGCCAGGGAGCGGTTGCGGAGGATCCCGTACGTCATCGGCGTGTCATCGGGCATCTCGTCGAGGTGAACGATCGCCTCCTGGGGCCGCCCTGCCTTGAGCGCGAGCATCGCCAACCGCAGGCGGGCCTGGGGCTGCTGCGTGTCCAGTTGGAGAGCCTGCCGGAATTCCCCCACCGAGTCCTCTACCATACCCGACCGGTAGAATGCAAGCCCGAGCCGGAGGTGCTCTGCGAGTTGCTCGGCCTCCCCGGCATCTCCTGTACTCGCCTTCCTGCCTATCCTCGCGGCGAAACCAGCCTGGATAAGGCCATAGAGAGCCTTGGCCGTGTCGAACTCGACCAGGCCCGACTCCTCAACGAGATCGTCTACGCTACGTTCGCCGTCCATAAGCGGAATCACTCGCCGCTGGGCGTCCGTCAACTCCACGTCCTCCTCGGCGAGCGGATCACGCTCCAGGGCGAAGATCAAATCCATCGAAGAGACCTTCTTCTCGATCAAGCTCCACTCATCGACACGTCGGGCACCCTCCATGAGGAGAGCGTCCGGGTTGATGGAGACCAGGAAAAAGCCCTCCTCGGGCATCTCGTCGGGCTTGAAGTGGAATGAGCCTTTGACCCAGGTGAAGAGACGGTAGACCGCCTCCTCGATCTGCACCGAGATGTATTTTTCCAGGTCCTCTTGAGCGAGGCTGCCCGACTCGACCAGAATCTCACCCAGGCGCTTGCCTTCGAACTTCCCCTGCTGCTCCATGGCAGCGGAGAGCTCGTCTCGCGTAATCGCTTCGTTCTTGACGAGTAGCTCGCCCAGTCGGTCGGGTCGGTTGAGTACCGAGGCGTAGATCACCTTCCCGTTCTCAAAGAAGATGTAGCCGAAGTTGGACGAGTCCGTCATGGTCAGGCAGCCCGTCTTTCGGCCCATGGCCAATAGCTGACAGATGTCTGCCAGGCTTACGTCCGCTAGAGAGCCTTCAATCGCCATGATGCCTCTTAGTCAACGTCTTCTTCGATCCGGTCTTCGATTGTGGGCCAGTTCCAGACCACGTTTTCGCGCGAGGGACACCACACCGCACCGGCCGGCGCCTCTTCCGGATCCGCATCCGCGCCGGTCTCCCAGTCACCACCTCCCTCGAACAAT
Source organism: Longimicrobiales bacterium (assembly GCA_048061375.1). GTDB lineage: Bacteria > Gemmatimonadota > Gemmatimonadetes > Longimicrobiales > Gaopeijiaceae > JACZXQ01. Next base: position 5,773 of record JBGMRK010000036.1, read on the forward strand.
CCTCCGCGCCCATCGTCCGAAATCTGGAGCTCGGCCAGAGGCGGTACCACCGCGTCCGAGACCTTGGGCCGATCGAATCCCACCCAGAGATCGTCGTCCTGGATGAACTCCGGAGGCCCCTCTTCCAGGTTGAGCCGACCGATGTCGGCCGGTAGGGCACTCGGGTCCACCTCGACGACGAGGCCCATCTCGAATCGCGAACTCAGACGATCGTCGATGCCGCTGATACTCGAGGGGTCACGGTCGGCGACAATGAACACCTTTGCGCCCCGGCGATTCATCGCCTCGAAGAGGTGGAAAAACTCGTCCTGCGCACGCTCTGTGCCGGACAACTCCTGAACGCCGTAGACCAAAAGGAGGTCAACCGTCCACCAGCGCTCGCGCCACGCGCCCGCGACTCCCTGCGAAAGGGCCCGGATGAAGTCCTGAGCGAACTCCTCGGCCGAGGTAACGGCAATATGAGCACGCTCGTCATGGATCCTGTAGGACCGCCCGGTCGCGCCCATGAGTGCCTCCGCCACCCTTTGCTCCCCGCACCACACGTAGAGCGGATTGTACTCCGGCCGCTCCTGCAACACGAGTTGCTCGGCGGCCTTGACCGCGACTGGTGGGAAGTACTCAGCCAGTTCTTCGATGTTGGGACCCTCACCCACGAGTGGGAACGGGCGCACACGCTCGATGGCCGAGGCAAGCAATGACTGGGCCTCCTCGATGCGCTCGGGGTCCTTGATGAGCCCGATGGCCGCCTCAGGCCAGGGATTTCCGACCCGGTCCAACTCTTTGGCTATCTCGCGAAGGCGCTCGACGTCCTCGCGGAACTGGGCCACGATTTCCTTGGGCTCACCCGGCGCCTCGTCCAATTCGAGCATCCGCCGCAGGCGGGTCCCGGAATAGGAATCCGCCTCGAACGTCTCAGCGGTCTGCCGCAGCAGCCTGCGCCAGGGCGTCTCCTCGCGCTCCACCTTGCTCGCAACCGTGGCCGACAGTTCCTCGATGAAGCTTCCGAACTCGTCGAGTAAGGCTGCGGCGTCCGGAGCCGCGTCACCCTGCACCTGGTCTTTGATCCCGATGAGCTCCGCGAGTTCCTCGGGTTCGACCTGGCGACCCTCCAGATCCTGGATGGCGAGAATCTTGTTCAGCGATCCCGCCAGCTCACGGACGTTCTTGAACGGGAATCGCGCCAGAGTCTCCGCCACGCCGGCGTCGAGGAGCTGGCCTCGTTCATCGGCTTTCCTACGCAGGATGGCGACGCGAGTCTCGAACTCGGGAGCTCCGATGTCCACGATCAGACCACCGGAAAACCTCGATACGAGGCGGGCATCCAGATGCTCCATCTCCGCCGGCGGGCGATCGCTGGCCAGCACGATCTGGCTTCCGGATCTACTGAGAGAATCGAGCAGCCTCAGAAGCAATTCCTGTGCCTCGGTCTGGCCCGCGAGGAACTGTACGTCGTCCAAGAGAAGAATGTGAAGGCCCTCGTACCGCTCCCGGAGGTCTTCCTCCGTCCCGGACCGAACCGCGGCAGTCAGTTCCTCCAGAAAGCTCTCGAGGGCGATGTACATAACGCCGAACTCTGGATGGACCCGCGCCGCGTAGTTGGCGATGGAAGAAAGGATGTGCGACTTCCCGAGTCCTGAAGCCGAATAGATGAACAGGGGATTATAGCTTGTGCCGGGCGCATCGGCGGCCCGCTTGGCAGCAGCACAGGCCAGACGGTTGGCCGGACCCACGATGAAACTTTCGAACGTGAACCTGGGATCGAGATCGGTCGTTACCACCGTGGTACGCTCTCCTCGCTGTAGGTCAATCTCGCCGAGCCCACTCGGCAACTTCCCCCAGCTCAGGAGGCAGAGGCGCCTCGAAGCTCATCTGATCGCCCGAATCGGGGTGCGCGAAGGACAGGCTCCAGGCATGCAGGAACTGCCGGGACACTCTACGCTGCAGCTCCTTCGCCCACCCACTGTTCGGGCCTCCCATGCCACGCTCCCAGCCGACTCCATAGAGCTGGTCACCCACGACCGGATGACCCATGTGCTCCAGATGGACCCGAATCTGATGAGTACGCCCGGTCTTCAGCGCGAGTTCCAGCAATTGAGCCGCCTTCCAATTCTCCTTGAGCCTGACACGGGTAATCGCCTCCCGTCCGCCGTCCACGACTGCCATCCGTAGGCGGTTTCGCGGATCCCGCCCAATGGGCTCGTCCACCGTGAGGGGGCTCTCACCAATATGCCCCCACGCTGCCGCCAGGTAGAGGCGTTTAATCTCTCGCAGTCGCAGCCCTTCGGAAAGGGCCTGATGCGCCCCATCGTGCTTTGCGATCACCAAGAGGCCGGACGTGTCTTTGTCGAGCCGGTGAACGATCCCGGGGCGCAACTCACCTCCGATCCCGGAAAGATCATCGACATGAGCCAAGAGCGCGTTGACGAGCGTGCCCGTGGGGTGGCCGGCTGACGGATGTACGACCATGCCCGCGGCCTTGTTCACGACCAGGAGCGCATCGTCTTCATACACCACATCGATGGGAATACTCTCGGGCTCGATCGCTACCACGACCGGTGGAGGAATGGTGATTTCGATCTCCTGCCCCGGCTCCACGGGTTCAGACTTCCGCGCGTCCCTGCCATCCACAATGACACGCCCCTCCCCGATGAGCCTTTGGATCTGGGTGCGCGACACGTCGAGCCGGGCCGCAAGAAACGCATCCAGACGACCCTCGTCGCCGTCGTCGACCACAATCACCTCGGTGCGTTCTTCTCCCTGCATCACGCGGTGCCGGCCGCCCCGGCGCGGCTGAGCCTGATGGAGACGGCAGCCCCGTCGAGGTCCACATCAGAGACGAATTGGAACTCCTCCTGAGCTTGATCGCCAACCACGAGTAGGATCGCAAGTGTCTCGCCACAAATGAAACCTTCGTGGAGTCGGGCGGCCTCTTGTACGGAGTCGGAGCCGAAGATGCCCAGTCGGATGCGGTCCGTGATCTCCAAGCCAGAGTCCTTGCGGAGCCGTTGAGTCCGGTTGACCACCTCCCGCGCGATGCCTTCTGCCAGAAGCTCGTCGTCTAGAGTGGGGTCGATGGCCGCCGAGAAACCACCCTCACTCCGTACGACGAGGTCCCCCTTGGACTCTTCGACCACCTCGAGATCCCCGGGTTCGAGGGGGATCTGCCTGCCACCCACGTCGACGGACACCGACACCCCGCTTCGGTAGCTGGTGAGCGCCTCTTGCGAAAGCGCGCGGATGGCCGATGCCACAGCCTCCGATTCTTTCTGGAAGCGCGGACCAAGCACCTTGAAGTTTGGCCGAGCCGCCAAAGACACCAGCCCCTCGGCGGAGTCGAGAAATTCCACCGACTTCACGTTCAGCTCGTCCTTGAGAAGCGCGAGCGTGCCCGGCCTGAGTTCGAGCCCGCCGGGGACAACGGCAACCACCCTTCCGAGCGGCTGCCGCACTCGGATCTTGACCTCCTCACGGCCCGACCGTCCAAGTGAGACGAGTGCCCGTACCGCCCGCATCTCATCCTCGAGAGCATCGTCGCGGTCTTCGGCACGGGCCTCAGGGAGCCTCTCGAGATGGACGCTCCGCCCGGTCAGAGCCCGATGCATCCAGTCGGCCACAAACGGAGTGACCGGCGCCGCGAGCAGGCACACCGTGCGCAAAGCGTCCCAAAGAGTGCGGAATGCCGCGCGAGCGTCGACCTCGTCATCGGACGCCCAAAAGCGCGAACGCGAGCGCCGCACGTACCAGTTGGAGAGATCCTCGTTGAGGAAGTCGCCGAGGATTCGGTACGCCCGCGTGACTTGGTACCCGTCCAGTTCTCGCCGAATCTCCGCGACCACGGTCGCCAGCCGTGCGGCCAGCCATCGATCGACCAGCGGCCGCTCCGCCACGGAAGCATCATCGTCCGAGGCCATCCAGTCTTCGACGTTCGCATAGAGTGCGAAGAACTTGTAAGTGTTGAACAGCGTGTCGAAGAACTTTCTCGCCGCCTCCCGGATGCCCGCCGGGTCGTATCGCTTGGGTACCCAGGGATTGCTGACCGTGATCATGTGCCAGCGGATAGCATCCGCGCCGTGATCGGAGATGGCATCCCAGGGATCGACGATGTTTCCCTTGGACTTCGACATCTTCTGGCCTTCGGCGTCCAGGAGCATGTCGTTCACCACCACGTTCCGGAATGAAGTCCCCTTCCCGAGCATGGTCGAGATCGCCAGCAGCGAGTAGAACCAACCCCGGGTCTGATCCAGACCCTCGCATATGAAATCGGCGGGATAGTGCCGCTCGAACTCGTCCCCATTCTCGAACGGATAGTGCCACTGGGCATACGGCATGGCCCCCGAGTCGAACCAGACGTCCACGACAGCAGGAGTCCGTCGCATGACACTCCCGCAGTTACAGGCCCACGTGACCTCGTCGATCATGGGCCGGTGGGGATCGAAGTCATCTCCGAGAGCCCCCGCTCGCTCTGTCAGCTCTGCATAGGATCCAATCCACTCGATGTGGTCGGGGTCGTCCTCACACACCCATACGGGCAAAGGAGTCCCCCAATAGCGGTCCCGCGATAGGGCCCAATCCACGTTGCCCCTGAGCCAATCGCCCATCCGGCCTTCGCCCACCTCGGACGGATACCAGTTCACGGCCTCGTTGTTCTCGAGCAACTCGTCCTTCAGGGTCGACGTGGCCGCGAACCACGAATCGCGAGCCACGTAGAGAAGGGGCGACGAGCATCTCCAGCAATGCGGATAGGAATGCATGATCGTACCCGACCCGAACAGGTTTCCTCGCTCGTCGAGCGCCTTGACCAAGACCGGGTCCGCGTCCTTCACGAACATGCCGGCTACCAGGCCCGTTCCCTCGACGAAACAACCCGCGTCGTCGATGGGCCTAAGAAGCGGTAGGTCGTGCCGTTGGCCGGCAGCGTAGTCGTCGGAGCCGAACGCGGGGGCCATATGCACTATGCCCGTACCATCCTCGGCGCTCACGAAGTCCTCGTTGATCACCGTCCACCCGTTGCCGACATCCTCGGGGAGCGGTACGACGTCGAGCGGTCGGGCATACCGGGTGCCGGCCAACTCCGTGCCTCGATACGTCCTGATCGCCTGGCTACCCTCGCCCATGACGGCCTCCATGCGATCTTCGGCAAGCACGACACGGCGCCCCTTCCAGTCCACCTCCACGTAGGTGAAATCGGGGTGCACGGCGAGGCCGGTGTTGGAGGGGACCGTCCACGGTGTGGTCGTCCACACGACGAACAGACGGCCGTCGGGGTCGGGATCACCCTGCTCGGTGAGCCACGGGCAGAGGAAGAAGAGCGAAGGATCCTCGATGTCGCGATAGCCCTGGGCCACCTCGTGTGAGCTGAGCGCAGTGCCACACCGCGGACAGTACGGCACGCTCTTGAAGCCGCGGTACATGAGTCCACGGTCCGCCAACTGCTTCAAGATCCACCATACGCTCTCGACGTAATCCGCGTGGAACGTGACGTAGGGCCTGGAGTAGTCCAGCCAGTAGGCGATGCGCTCGGAGAGTTCCTCCCACTCTTCCTTGTAGGTGAACACCGACTCTCGGCACGCGGCGTTGAACTCCGCGATTCCGAGCGCCTCGATCTCGGGCTTTCCGGAGATGCCGAGTCGTTTCTCCGTTTCGATCTCGACGGGAAGACCGTGCGTATCCCATCCGGCGATCCGCGTGACCTGCCGGCCCTCCATGGTACGCACACGGCAGACCAAGTCCTTGATGGTGCGGCTGATGATGTGGTGGAGCCCGGGGCGTCCGTTGGCGGTGGGCGGCCCCTCGTAAAACACGAAGGGCTCGCCGTCCGCAGTGGCGTCCATGGTTTGGCGAAAGAGATCGTCTTCCTTCCAACGGGCGAGCATTTGCTCTTCCAGACTGAGCAAAGACTCAGGGAGCTCCGGATATCTCATGGAATCGAAGGACCGCGTGGTTGAGGTGAATGGGGTCGTGCGACGAGAAGACGTGATCCTCTCAGAGTCGTCCGATGACCGTACGAATCAGCCTGGTGAGTCTTGGCTCCGCCGAGGTCGCAGTAGCAATGATCTTCTGGATATCAGCGACCTCCAGGGCGTCCGGAAGGCATGAGTCGGTGATGATCGCAAGACCCATCACCCGTAGGCCTTGATGCCGTGCGACGATGACCTCCGGCACGGTGGACATCCCCACGACATCGGCGCCGATGCTGCGAAGCATACGGTACTCCGCGCGGGTTTCCAGATTCGGCCCTGCGACCGCCACGTAGACGCCGCGCCGCAGTGGAATCCCGAGTTCCTTCGCGGAGCTGAGCGCAATCTCTTGCAGTCCCGGGTCGTACGGCCTCGACATATCCGGGAAGCGAGGTCCCAAAGCGTCAGGGTTGGGTCCGGTAAGAGGATTCTCTCCCAGCAGGTTGATGTGATCGTCGAGAAGCACCAGGTCTCCGAGATCCCAGAGCGGGTTCATGCCGCCCACGGCTCCCGACACCACGAGTGTGTCGATGCCCAACGAACCCATCACACGGACGGGGAACGTCACGTCTTGCAGAGAATAACCCTCATAGCGGTGAAAACGGCCCTGCATCGCCACCACGGAAACGCCTTCGAGCGTCCCGAGGATGAGCCGGCCGCTGTGACTCTCGACCGTCGGTAGCGGGAAATGCGGCAGATCCTCATACGGGATCTCGGTCTCAACCTCGATTTCCGCCGCCAGCCCACCCAGGCCCGTGCCGAGGATCAAGCCTACACGGGGCTGGAGGCCGGTACGGCCGCGTACCACGGCCTCGGCCTCATCGACGTTCTCGATCAGGGTCGAAGCGGTCAGCTCCATCGTCCTTCGTCCTGGGACTCCCCGTCGAGAAGTGCATCGAGCCAAAGAGAGTCATCGTCGTCGTCCGCCGCGGCCTTCGGCTCCTCGTCGGGAGCGGGTACCGCCTCTGCCGGCTCGGCCACATCGTCATCCGCCTCGACGACCACTTCGGCGATCTCCTCCGCCGGAGCCTCTTCGTCCCCACTCGCGTCAGCATCAGACGCCTCAGCATCCTCTGCCGGCTCCGAGACTCCACCGAGATCGATCTCCAACTCCACATCCTCGAGCGGTGTGCGACCTTCCTCGACCTCCACCGTGTCCAGCTCACGCTCGAGAAGGCTGCGAAAAGATTTCAGGAATCGTAATCGGTGGCGTTCCAGGTCACCGAGAGACTGTTTGCGCTCGTCCAACATTCGTTCGGCCTCGGCCACCATCTGATCGACGGCTGTCTTCGCTTCACGTTGTGTGAGCTCCGCCTCCCGATGGGCCTGTTGCTTGACGTCCTCACGTAGAGCCTGGGCGGTGACAAGCGCCTCCTGCACGGCATTCTCACGGCCCTCCTGGGCCGACACCTGCTCGGCGAGGCGCTCGGTGCGCTCCGACAACTGGAGGTTCTCCTTGACGAGCTCTTCCATGCGCTCGGACACGAGCTCGAGGAAGGCATCGACCTCCTCGGCAGCATAGCCCCGCAGGGCCTTAGTGAAGTCTCCCCGCTTCTTCCGAACATCCAGAGGGGTAAGATCGATCATGGCTGGCGTGCTCCAAAAAGCGCCGTCCCGATGCGAACCATGGTGCTCCCTTCCTCGATGGCGACCTGGTAGTCGTTCGTCATTCCCATGGAGAGCTGGTCGGCCTCGTAGGCCGAGGCGCTCCTCAACGTCTCATGAACCTCTCTGAGGCGCCGAAACGTGCTCCGCAGCACGGCCTCATCGTTCGTAAACGGCGCCATTGTCATCAGCCCTCGGATCTCCAGTGAAGGCAGCTCGACGATCTCATGGATCGCCTCTACCACCTCATCACGCGAAAAGCCACCCTTGGTACCCTCACCCGATGTATTCGCTTGTAGGAGCACCCTGAACGGTTGCCCCGACTCGACCGCGACCGACGAGAACCGTTGCGCGAGCCGCACCGAGTCGATGGAATGAACCAAGTGCGGAATGCCTGCCAAAACGGGCACCTTGCGGCGCTGAACGTGCCCGACCATGTGCCACCGGACTGCTGTCCCGGCGAGCGCCTCTGCCTTCCACTGCAACTCCTCTACCCTGTTCTCGCCCAGTTCTCGGAGCCCCAAGTCGAGCGCAGCTTGCGCGGCCTCCAGCGGATGGGCTTTGGTTACAGCCACCAGCGTGACCGCATCCGGGTCTCGGCCTGATCGGACGGCCGCGGCCGCGATCGTGTCTCGCACCCCCGGCAAACCCCGAGTCAACGTCTCTCTATATGTCACTTCGGGCCTTGGACGTCCATTCTCATTGATCTCTTTAGAGGTCTCTAGAAGGCGGTTGAAGGCGAACTCCACAAAAAAAGGAACCTCGCCGGCGGACGCCGGCGGGGTTCCCATCCTGCCTAGCGTCCGACCCCGCCGTCAGCGGACCTCGAATGTAATCGTGAACTGCACCCACACCTGGACCTTCTTGTCCCGGTTGAGGGCCGGCGTGAACCGGTAGACGTCAGCGACCTTGATGGCCGCATCGTCGAGCCCCGCGTGGCCCGAAGTCTGGGAGATTCGCGTGTCTCGCACCGTGCCGTCCTCGTCGATGAAGAACCAGACGGCCACCCGGCCTCCGATTCCAGCGTCGCGTAGGATGGCCGGGTATTCCCGCTCCATCGCGCGAATGACCTCGCCCCGGTTCTTGATCTCTGGACGCACCGTCATCGGCGTAAACACCGGTGCCGACGAGATGTCATTCTCGCGCTCGGAGGGCGGTGGTGGGAGATCCTCGACCGGATTGTCCTCGAAGGTCGTGGGGGCGATCGTGATGTCCTCTTCGATATCCGCGGTAGCCACCACCGGAACCGCCGGACGTGCGATGCGCTTCGGCGGCGGCGGGATCTTGATCTCGGGCGGAAGCTCGATGGTCTCGAGCTCGTCACTGCTGAACGAGACGTCCTCGGCCGTAAGGGTCGGCCAGAACTGGAAGACCGCGAAGTGAATCACTGTCGCAGCGATCATCGAACCCCAGAACCACGATCCGAACGAGCGCTTGAAGCGGTCGTTCTCGGTTTCGTGTTGGGCAGCAATGGACGGTACGACTTGCGCGTTCATCGTCTCTCCCTCGTCATGCGTCGCTCGAGCTCGGTGGCAAAGACCACACGAACGACGCCAGCAGCCACCAGCCGCTTCTGCAACTGGTCCATGTGCTGATACGCAACCTCACGGTCGGCACGGATGGAAATGACCAGTCGCCGGTCCGAGGCCGCGTAAAGCGGGCCAACCACCGGCGGAACCTCCTCCATGGAGTATTGACGGTCGTTCATCCACACGCTCCCGTCCCGCTCGACCCATATGTTCAGGATGTCCTTCTTCTTCTCGTCGATCTTCTTGGTGGCTTCGGCCTGAGCCCATTCGATGGGCCGGTCCTTGTCGGACTGGAACACCGTGGTAACCATGAAGAAGATCAGCAACAAGAACGCGATGTCCGCCAACGAAGACGAAGGGATCTCGTCGGAGGCCTTCGATTTCCGCTGGAACCCACCCTTCCGTATGGCCATGGATCAGCCCTCGAACAGTTGAAGGGAGATCCGAGTGGCTCCGGCCAGCTGCAGCGCGTCCAACACGTCGATCATGTACTTGTAGGACGCGTCCGGATGTGTCTTCACGGCGGCGATCAGGTTTGGGTTGTTGGCCACCTCGAGCCGCCAGATGCCCTCGATCTCGGTGGGTCGGACCTGCTGTATCTGCGTGCTCTCACCGCGCTTCAGATCGACGATGCCGGTGGGCTGGATGATGATATGCAGAATGTTCTTCTGACTCACCTCGACCGTCTCGGATTCCTCCGGCAGGACGATCGCCAACCCGCTGTCCTTGGGGAACACCGTCGTAACCAGGAAGAAGATCAGCAGCAGGAACGCGATGTCCGCCATCGACGCGGTCGGGATCTCGTCGCTGACCTTCGATTTCTTGTTGTTTAGAACGGCCATCTTGTCGCTCTCACTGTTGTCCTACCCTACAGGTCGTACCGGCGGATTGTTCCCTACGTGCCTCTCCGCAACACCTCGAGCGTGCCCTTCTTCTCCATCGACCAGGCCAGGTTGAGGATCCTTTGGGCGCCCTGCTCCATGTCCAAGATCAGCTTATCGATCCTCGTCACGAAAAAGTTGTAGCTGATGTTGACCGGGATGGCGATGAGAAGACCCGTCGCCGTGGTCAACAGCGCCACTTTGATGCCACCCGCGACTAGGGTAGGATCGACGTCACCCGCCGATTCGATAGCGGCGAAGGCCAGGACCATGCCAATCACGGTGCCCAAGAATCCCAACAGTGGCGCCACGTTGGCGACGGTGGCCAGGATCACTAGCCCCCGCTCCAAGAAGCCGAGTTCGATAGCTCCCGTCGTGCTGATGACCTGCTCTAGCTCTCCTTCGTGAATCCGCTTGGTGCGGATACGTCGCAAGCCCACCACCACGATCGCCGCTGCCGGGCCTGGCTTGGACGACGCGAGTTCGATGGCATCGTCTACTCGGCCCGCCCGCGCGGCTTCCTCGGTTTCCTCGAGGATGAGCTTGGTGCTCGCGTGTGCCACCCACAGCGTGTACGCCTTCGCCATGATCACGCCCAGGGCGATGAGCGAGCATAGGACGAGTGGGTACATCATCCACCCACCGTCCTCGAAGAGTGACAGCAGATGGTATTGACTGCCTTCTTGCAACCCTGGCTCCTTTGATCAGCCGTGCGGTCCGGCCAACGAACTCCACTTCTGGGACGCGCCAATCTAGGGGAGGGGCGACGAGCCTGTCAACGCGGCGACAAGCGAACTCCAAACGAATGGCTGCAAGCAGATACGGGCGAACGAAAGGTCGATTTCACTCGCGGCCGGTCGCGCGCCGGTTCGAGCCCGGATCAGCCCAGCTTGGACGCCACCGAGGGCGGCTTTGCGCCCTCTTGGAGGGTGCCACCCAGAAGCTCCCTGATCCGCGGGGAATCGACGTCCCGCTCTAGGCGGCCACCTACGGCTACGGATACGCGCGCCGTCTCCTCGCTCACGACGATCACAATGGCGTCCGTCTCCTCGCTCAACCCGATCGCGGCCCGGTGACGGGTGCCCAAAGTCTTGTCGGAGAGCGCGTACTGGGTCAGCGGCAGGATGGCTCCGGCAGCGACGATCTCATTGCCCCGGATAAGCACAGCCCCGTCGTGGAGGGGGGTGGACGGCGCAAAGATCGTGTTCAGCATATGGGCGGAAACGCGTGCCAGCTCGGGACTCCCGGTCTGAGCGTACTCGTCGAGCCCGACTTCCTGCTCGATGGCGATGATGGCGCCGGTCTTGGAGCGAGCGAGCTGCTCCACTCCGTCGATCAACTCATCGACGAGTTGGAGGCCATGCAGCGGGTTCACCATTCGGAATAGCCGGTTCCTCCCCAACCTGGCCAGTGCGGCGCGCAACTCGGGTTGAAACACCACCAAGACCGCAATGGCTCCGTACTGGAAGGAGGCTTCCAGGATCTCACGGATGAGGTTCAGGTTGAGCACCCGTGCCACGAAGTA
>JBGMRK010000037.1:0-11881 GCA_048061375.1 Longimicrobiales bacterium
GTTGCCTTGCCGGTAGCCCCGATCGTACGTGATCTTCCGATGCCCTCCGGTGGGCTTTTGCCTTCCGGGGGGCTCTTACGGGCCGGGCATGGGTATGCGATCCCGTACCTGAAATCACCGACACGACCATCACCTGAACTCATATGAATGTTGACCTTCTGAAGCTCCCCATGACACCCCGAGCGAGTACGCTTCGGTTCGCGGGAAGGGTCCTCTATCTGCTGGACGACGCAGAGCAGATGCACGCCCAACTCGAAGAAGGCGCTCGCCTCGATCTTTCCGATGACCTGCGCTCCAAGCTCCGTCATCAGATCAGCACCGACGAGATCACGCCGGCGTACATCTGCTACTTCCATGATGAGACACTTGGCGACTTTCCGTATCTGGGGCTTCAGGCAATGAACCACACCACGGGCGAAGCAGAATCGCCGGTGACACGACGAAGTGTGAGAAACGGTGGCTTCGTGTGCTCTGTGGCCGGAAAGCGGCGAGGCAAGGGCAGCAGCCGTGAGCAAAGCCCGTATGCCGAGCTCATGGCCGGTATTCAGGTCGTGGTCGGGGAGAGCATCGAGAGGATCTACAACGAGAACTGCCAGAATCTCGGCATGCTCACGACGACCGACTTCGGTCTGATTCGGAGGATCGAGTCGGGTGAGGAGATCCGCCTGGCGGAGTTCACGGAGGGCACGGACGAGATCACGCGACAGATCATCGAATACGGAGGTCTGTTCGAGTTCAATGTGGCCCGGCTTCAGGGGCAGGTCACGGCGCCCACCCCTGCCTCGCTCGCCGAACCTCGGCATTCTGAACGGCCCATGACACTCGGCGAGAAGATCTTCGCCAGCCACTGGGTGGTGGACGCGGCCGAAGATGAAGTCGGCGTGCCTGCCGTTGCCCCGGGCGAGGCCGGGTTCTTCCGCACGGACATCCGATTCTCACACGAGTACGTGACCCCCATGTCCGCCATCTTCTTCGAGCAAAAGGTGGGCGAGGACGCCAAAGTCGTGGACCCGGACAGCGTTCTGTTCTTCCGGGATCATCTAACGTTCCTGTCCAAGGTCATGAGTCAGGAGCGAATCGAAGAGGGCCTCCTCGACGTCGCGAACGAGTTGGAAGTCAAGCAACGCGAGTTCGCGGAAAAACAGGGCATCCGCCTCTACGGCGAGCTCATGGGGCAACAGCTCGGCTCCGAGGCCATCTGCCACTCGAAGATCCTGGAAGAGTACGCCGAGCCGGGCATGCTCGTCATCGGAACCGACTCTCACACGCCACACGCCGGTGCCATCGGGTGCGTGGCCTTCGGAGTCGGGACGACGGCGATCTTCAACTCATGGATCACCAAGGACGTGCGCGCCAGCGTGCCGGTATCGTTCAAGGTCGTGATCGATGGGACGTCAGCCGCCAATGTGACCGCGAAGGATTACATGCTGGAGATCCTTCGGCACCCCTATATCCGGGAGGGGCACGCGATCGGCCAGATCATCGAGTACGCCGGCCCCGCGGTCGAGGCCCTGTCGGTGGATGAGAGAGCGACGATGACAAACATGGCGGCCGAGGTGGGCGCATTCACTGGACTCGTCGGCGCCGATAGCAAGACCGTCGAGTTCCTCGTGAGCGAAAGGGGCATGGATCCAGCCCGGGCCGAACGGTTGGTCGAGGGAATGCAAAGCGATCCGGGGGCCGAGTACGTGAAGGTCATCGAACTCGACGCCTCCCAGGTGCGTCCCATGGCGGCCCTTCCAGGTGACCCCGGCAACGGTCTGCTGATCGACGAGCTCGATGCTCCGGTCAGAATCGACATCGCCTACGCGGGCTCATGCACGGCGGGCAAGAAGGCAGACATGGACATGTACGCACGAGTGTTCAGCGAGGCGAACGACCGCTGGGGCCTCACGGTTCACCCGGATGTGGACTGCTTTATCCAGTGCGGATCCGTGGAGGTTCGCGAATACTGCCGGGAGCAGGGCTACCTGGAACTGTTCGAGCGAGTAGGCGCAAGCTTCGTCGAGCCCGGATGCGGTGCCTGTATCGCCGCGGGCCCAGGCATCACCCGTGAGGCGGAGGAGGTATCGGTGTCGTCACAGAACCGAAACTTCCCAGGCCGATCGGGTCCCGGGCAGCTCTATTTGGTGTCACCCTACTCCGTGGCGGCCAGCGCCCTGGCGGGGCACGTCACCAAATGGGAGCCCGGCGTCGAGATCGAACCGCTCTCGGCTCGCAAATCGACCACCGTCTAAAATGGGCGCGACGTTCGAGCCGGATCGGGATCTCTTTCCCTTCGAGTCGCGGTGGTTCAACAGCGACGTGGGGCAGGTTCACTACATCGACGAGGGTTCAGGTCCGCCTATCCTCATGCTGCATGGAAATCCCACGTGGAGCTTTCTGTATCGCGGCATCATCATCCGGCTGAGAAAACACTTCCGGTGTATCGCCGTGGACTACCCCGGGTTCGGGCTCTCGCCCCACCCTCCGGCCTATAGGTACACGGCCGCCGAGCATGCCGAGGTCGTGAGCCAACTCGTACGGGAGTTGGGACTGTCCGATCTGACAATCATGGGACAGGACTGGGGGGGTCCCATCGGAATGCGCGTCGCTCTGGACGACCCAGGCCGCCTGCGGGCCCTCGTCATGGGGAACACGTGGTACTGGCCGGCAATCACCCTGCCCATGCAACTGTTCAGCAAAATCATGTCCTCGGGGATCATCCAGGGCCAGATCTTCAACAAGAATTTGTTCGTCGAGCGGATCATCCCCCTCGGGGTGAGGCACAAGCTCGCACCCGAGGTGATGGATCACTACAGGGGCCCGCTCAGCACCATGGACAGCCGGGCCGGTGTGGCCGAGTTCCCGAGGGAGATCCTCAACGCTGAGCGATGGCTCCGCGAGATCGAAGCAAACGTGGCGTTCGAACTGGGCCGGCTACCCCTCCTTCTCACCTGGGGGATGCACGATCTGGCCTTCACTCCAGGGTTCATGAAGCGCTTCCGGTCCGACTTCGAGTCGGTCAGCATCGTACGCCTCGAGGCGAAGCACTACATCCAAGAGGACGCGCCGGCGGAAATCGCGACCGCCATCAAGACCTTCCTGGGGACTTGATCCGTGCACCACCGGTGATGAGCGGCGAGCCCATCTCGCCCGCCGCTCGCCTCCTCCGGGGTCACCCCGATCGCTTGACCTGATGCGGACTGTATCCGTCCAACGGCACCGCAGGTATCACGGGAAGCGTCACCAGTACCCGTGTGCCCTCGCCCAGCTCGGACCGAATCTCGATGGTCCCCCCATGTCCATCGACGATCGCTTTCGTGATCGGAAGGCCCAGCCCCGTTCCTCCCCCGGTGCCGGCCCCCCGAGCCTGGTCAGCCCGGTAGAAACGATCGAACAGTCGCGGCAAATCGCGCGGAGCGATCCCGGTACCGTCATCCTCCACCTCGATCCGGATCGAGGTTGCCCCGTCCTCTGACAACCGCAGGGTACGAACCCGCACGCTGCCTCCATCCGGCGTGTAGCGCACGGCATTCTCAATCACGTTGCCGATGGCGCGCCGCAACCAATCTTCATCGCCCTGGAGGGCGGTATCCCCGGTCTCGACGTATTCCAGCGCGATTCCCCGCCGCTCCGCCGGGGAGCGGTACCGCTCCAGTAGGCCGGCGATGACGCTGCCCATGTTCATCGGGGCGATCTCGAAGGGCAGGCCGTTCGCGTCGCTGTGCGCCAACGTCATCAGGTCATCAGTGATCCGGGCCAACCGGCGGGCCTCCTCGAGTGTACTCTCGAGAAGCTCCTGGTATTCCTCCTTCGACCGATCGCGTCGCAGCGCAACCTCGATGTCGCCCTGAATGATTGTCAGCGGAGTGCGAATGTCATGACTGGCATCGGCCGTGAACTGACGTTGCATCCGCATCGCTTCCAGGGCTCGGTCGAACGCATGATTGAGGACCTCCACCAAGCGGTCATGCTCGGCCGAAGCCCCCTCCACGGCGATGGTGCCCGCGCTGCGGCCCGGCTCTAGCCGGCCGGCCTGTTCCGCGATCTGCTTCACCGGGCGCATGGCCTGCCCCGCGAAGTACCATGTGCCCCCAAGACTGCCAATGGCGCCGAGGGCACCGATGAGCAGGAGAATCTTGAGAAACGACAACATGACTTCGTGTGATTGGCCGAGGGGTGCGGCCACTTGGAGAATCCAACCTGGACGTTGTGTCGCGCCGTGGCTTAGGGGATAGACCAGGCTCCGCAACGGCCCGAGGCGGCCCTCATACGTGAACCATACCTGCTCCCCCGCGGCGCCGGCCCTCAGGGCCTCGACGGGTAAGGACAGATCGCCACCCTCCAGATTACCGCTGCGAATAACCGCGACTCCCGCCGATGTCCAGATTTGGGCGTAGTGGCTTCTCCGCCGCGACACTTCCGACTGTGCGGGACTGTAGATGTCGTCGTGAAAGTGGGCCGTGCTGTCCGGCGCGTCGGAGGTGGCCCCGTCCTCGATCTCGGCCAGGCGGACAAGAGTCTCGTCAATCTGGGCGTAAATGACATAACGCAGTGCGAAGTACGCAGACCCGCTCAGCAGGACCACCAGGATCGCCAACCACCCCGTGAACCGGATCGCGAGGCGAAAACGAAACGACTGCATTATCGCTCCTCGCCCGGGTCGGGCTCCCGGAGCACATAACCCACGCCCCGCACCGTCTGAATCACGCGCGGCTCGCCTCCTCGTTCGAGCACCGAGCGCAAGTTGGCGACGTGGACGTTGACCACGTTCGTGCCGGGATCGAAGAGCATTTCCCACACTCTCTCCAGCAGCTCCGTGCGGCGAACCACCCGTCCCGGATTCAACAGGAAATACTCGAGTAGCCCGAACTCCCGGGGCGTTAGAGTCAGGTCACGCCTGTCACGCCGCGCCTTGTGCGCCAGCCGGTCCAACTCGATATCGCCAAAACGGAGCACCTCCGCCCGCCGGGAACCCCCCCGGCGCGTCAACGCCCGCAGCCGCGCCAACAAGACATCGAACCGGAACGGCTTGGTGAGATAGTCGTCGGCCCCCGCATCCAGTCCCCGAATGATATCCTCCGGCGTATCCTTGGCGGTGAGGAGCAGGATCGGAGTCGAACTTCCCTCGCGCCGAATCTGGGCTGTTAGCTGTAGCCCGTCGAGACGAGGCAACATGATATCCAGCACGATTGCGTCGTACTCGCGCACTCCGGCCTGCATCGCGGCGGCGCGGCCGTCCTCCACCACGTCGACCGCGTAACCCTCTTCTTGCAAGCCACGCCGAAGGAAGCTGGCCATCTTCCGTTCGTCTTCGACCACCAGAATATTCACGGTCCTTTCCATTCCCTCGTCTCGGGGGGCGGTAACGCTCAGGGAAACATAGGCCGGCTCAACGGAGCACGGTCCCCTCGCAGGTGCCGCACGTCATCGTCGCCGGCCCGCGTCGAGTCTCGTAGTGACTCCAGCACGACATAGTAGGCAACGGCGGCAAATACCTTGTCAACCCACGTAAAGGAAGCTTAACCCACCCTTGGCCCTCGGTTAACCGGGCTCATGTCAAATTGGACGATTGACACGGACGACGGGCGTTCACGGCGGGACAGCGGCCGGTGACGAACGCGCTGAGTCGGACGGGCAGCCTGAGCAAGGATAAACGAAATGAAGGACAGTCCGTTTTCAAGACGAATGCGGTCGATACCTGGGGGAGCGCTGGTCTCGATGCTGCTTGTACTCGCCCCGCCCGCCCAGGCAGTTCAGGAGGGGGCTGCCGACGAGGGCCCCGGGGGGGCTCCACCTCTCACTCTGGAACAAGCTCAGACGCTGGCCCTGCGGAACAATCCGACCCTCCGAGCCGCGCGGACCTCGATCCAGATTCCCGAAGCACAGCTGACGCAAGCCTATAGGTTCAGTAACCCGGTACTGGGCTTCGGCGTCCTGCCGGGCCTCAATTCTGGCACCGGCTTGTCTGTCTCGGTCGGCAAGCGCTTCGAAATCGCCGGCCAGCGGGAACTGCGTGCCGATGCTTCCCGCGCTCAGATAGGCGCCGCCGAGTGGCGAGCCGCCGACGTCGAGCGCGTGCTCCGTGTACAGGTCGCCCAACGTTTCTACAGTGTTCTGGTGAGCCAGGAACTCGTGCAACTCATGGATTCCGTCGCCGCCGTGACTGGCCGGCTGGTAGAGGCCGCGGATTTGAAGTTCCGTGCCGGTATAGCCCCGGAGTTGGACCGGAACATCGCGCGCATTCAGCTTCTCCAGGTGCGGGTACAACGCGCCGGTGTCTTGCGTGAGCTGAACGTCCGTACGGCTGAATTGAACGCGCTCACCGGGAGACCGGCCGAGGCTCACCTCACCGTAGCCGGCTCGCTGATTGAAGAAGCGGTCCCTCGGGAGATCTCCCTTGCGCGGCTCATAGCTCATGCAAGCCGGTACCGGCCCGACGCTCGAGCCGTAGAGCTCAGAGGCCGAGCGGTGTCAAGGAACCTGGATTTGGCACGCCGGCTGCGGGTACCCGATCTGATTCTTGGCCTGGGCCTCAGCAGGGAAGCGGATGGCATCAAGACGGTCGGCCTGAGCGCCGGTTTCTCACTGCCGCTGTTCGACAAGAACCAACTCGGCCGGGATCTCGCTAAGGTGGACAAAGGCGTCACTGCCGCACAGGCCGACGCGACCGACCTGGCCATCCGTCGCGAGGTCCGCTCCGCCCTCTCGAGGCTCGACGCAGCGCGCACTCAGCTTTCCACCTACCAAGACGAGATTCTCGCCCTGGCGGATGCCAGCCAGCGCTTCGCGGGCGCTGCCTACGCCAGAGGCGAGCTGGATATCACGACCGCGGTACTCGCCCAGCGGCAACACACCGACGCGCAAGCGGGATATTTGGAGGCCGTGCTGGCGTTCGACCAGGCCGCGGTAGAGTTGGAAGGAGCGGTCGGCGCGCCACTCACGGCGTTCGCCAACGATGATACGGAAAAGGAGAGTAGGCCATGAGCATGAGTGGATCGCCGTGGCTCCGAATGTTCGCCCAACTCGTGATCGGAGCGACTTTGATCGGGGTGGGTTTCCTGGGTGCCGAGTTCTTACCTGGTCGTGAGCCCGGACAGGTTACCGGCTTCGAATCGTCCTCGGATGAGCACGCCATCGCCGCTGAGGATGAGGACGGCCACTCGCTCGAGGACGATGGAGATGAAGACGACGCCCATGAAGAGGAGGGAGCCGATCTGGTGGAGCTTAGCCCGGCGGCCCTTACGAGCATCGGGTTGACGACGGACGTCGTGACATCCGGCACCGTGGAGACGACCCAGCGGGTTCCCGGAGCGGTGCGCATGCACCCGGACGGCATCGCAATCCTCAGCACGCGCATCCGGGGGAAGATCGTGTCGGTGACGGCCGCCCCGGGCGACCGTGTCAAGCGAGGCCAGGTCTTGGTGCGAATCCAGAGTTTGGTGCCCGGCAACCCGCCTCCCACCGTGGACGTGAATTCTCCGATCGCCGGTGTGGTCGCCCGCCGGGACGCGATCCTGGGCGAAGCGGCCCAACCGGACAAGGAGCTGTTCAGAATCATCGACCCGCGCCGCGTGGTCGCCGAGGGGCTCGTCCCCGAACGATTGATAGGCCGGGTAAGGCTGGGCCAAGTCGCGCGGTTTCATCGGCTGAGAGACGATCGATCATGGACCGGCCGGGTGACCTTTATCGGAAGCGAAGCGGATCCGGAGACGCGTACCTACCCGGTGTGGGTCGAGATGTCTTCGGGTGACGGTGCCCTTCCACGGCCGGGCCAGTTCGGTGCGGTCCACCTCATCGAGTCTACGCGGACTGCGGTGACGGTACCGCAGGGCGCCATCGTCGACGAAGGCCCTCTGCACTTCGTGTTCGTGCAGCATGACCAGGGCTTCGAGCGCCGGCTGGTGCGCGTTGGGGCGGAGGATGCCCAGAACGTCGAGATCCTCTCCGGTGTGGAGGCCGGTGAGACCGTGGCCGTCACCGGGAGCTACGAGCTGTTGCTCGCCCTCCAGTCGGGCGGCACCGGCGCGCTGGACGCCGAGAGCGCGCCCCATGAGCATTAGGCCAACATCACTTCTTCGGACGAGGTAGCACCGTGTGGACTAAGATCATCGAGTTCTCCATCCGCAACCGCCTGTTGGTCTTGGCCGGAGCTGTGGGGCTCTTGTTCTGGGGCGTGGCCACTGGCAAGAACACACCGGTGGACGTGTATCCGGACATCGACGACCCGCGCGTCACGGTTCTCACGGAGGCCTCCGGATACTCCCCCGAAGAGGTCGAGACACTGGTCTCATTTCCCATCGAGATCGCGCTAAACGGGGTCCCCGGTCTGACCACACTCCGCTCTCAGTCCGGCATCGGCCTCTCGTCGGTCACGGCGCAGTTCGAGTGGGGCACCGATATCTACACGGCGCGCCAACTCGTGGGTGAGCGTCTCCAGTTGGCCATCCCCCTGCTACCGGAAGGAGTCGAGTTGCCCTTCCTCGCTCCGATCACCTCGCGCCTCGGAGAAATCTACAATTACTCACTGATCAGCCTGGATTCGACGATCACTCCAATCGAGCTCAGAGACGTCGCCGATTGGGTCGTGCGACTGCGTTTTCAGTCGGTGCCTGGAGTCGCCAATGTCATCAATCAGGGCGGCTTCGAGAAGCAGTATCGAGTCAGTCTCGATCCCTCGCGGATGGCGAAATACGGCATCACTTTCGATGAGGTGCACGAGGCCCTCAGTGCCGGAAACCGCAACCTCGCGGGGGGATTCTTCGTGCAGCGATCGCGTGAGTCGCTGATCCGCGGAATGGGCCGCGTCAACAGCGTGAAGGACATCGAGAACACCGTGCTGGAGACACACGCCAACGGCTTCCCGATCATGGTGGCCGACGTGGCCGACGTGGATATCTCCGGACCGGTGCAGCGCCGCGGAGCAGCCAGTTACAATGGCGCCGAAGCGGTCGTCGGGAAGATCTACAAGCAGCCTGGCACCAATACCATCGTGCTCTCCGAACGGCTAGACGAGGTTCTGGCCGAGATCAACGGCAGTCTCCCCCCCGGTATGGAGCTCGTGACGAGTTATCGTCAGGCCGACGTGATCGAACGGTCGGTGAGCACCATCGAGGATCTGCTCATCGAGGGCGCCGTGATCGTCATCGCCGTGATCTTCCTCTTTCTCTTCAACTTTCGGAGCGGGTTGATCAGTCTCACGGCGATACCCCTCTCTCTCTTGTTGGGCGTCATCGTGATCTCGAAGCTGGGTTACACGCTGAACACGATGACGCTGGCCGGACTCGCCATCGCGATCGGCATCGTAGTCGATGATGCGATCATCGATGTGGAGAATATCTTCCGGCGGCTCAAGCAACA
This sequence comes from Longimicrobiales bacterium, assembly GCA_048061375.1. Taxonomy (GTDB): domain Bacteria; phylum Gemmatimonadota; class Gemmatimonadetes; order Longimicrobiales; family Gaopeijiaceae; genus JACZXQ01. Next base: position 9,343 of record JBGMRK010000037.1, read on the forward strand.
TTTCAAACAGGGCTCCGACGCCACGCCGGACCAAGTGGTCCTCGAGGCATCCAACGAGATACGCAGCTCCATCGTGTATGCCACGCTCATCATCGTGCTGGTCTTCATCCCGTTGCTCACGTTACAGGGACTAGGGGGGCGGTTTTTCACACCGCTCGCGGTGGCCGTGGTGGTGGCTATGGCCGCGTCGTTGGTGGTGGCCCTCACCGTCGTCCCGGCTCTGTGCAGCCTGTTTCTCACCAAGGAGAAATGGCTCGGCCAGAAGGAGAGCCCTCTCGCCGCGATCACGAAACGGGTTTACGCGCCACTTCTCGATGCCACCCTCCGTCATCGGGCGCCGGTCCTGGCTGTTGCCGGCGTCGTCGTCGTCGGGTCCCTCTTCAGCGTGAAATACCTCGGCAGCGAGTTCATGCCGGTGATGGACGAGGGGACGCTCACGGTGGTGGGCATTCTTCCGCCCGGGACCTCCCTCCAAGAGTCGGTACGCCTCGAACGGAGATTCGAGCGGGCGTTGTTGGAGATTCCGGAGGTCGTAAGTGTGGAGGGGCGGACCGGACGAGCCGAGCGGGACGAGGACGCGCAGGGGGTGTACTACAGCGAGTTGATTGTCAACGTAGTGGCGGTCGAGGAGCGAACCCAGTCACGCGAGGACTTGATCGCCGCAGCGCGGGACAAGATGGAGGCCTTTCCAGGTGTCGCCGTCACGGTCGGCCAACCGATCCAGCACAGGCTGGACCATTTGCTCTCCGGGGTGAACGCACAAGTCGCGGTCAAGGTATTCGGCGAAGATCTCGTGGTGCTAAGAAGGCTGGCCGATGCCGTGGCAGCCGTGATGGCTCAGGTGCCGGGGGTGACGGATCTCCAGGTCGAGCCGCAAGTCAACATCCCTGAGATTCGTGTCGAAGTCGATCGCGAGTCCGCCGCACGCTACGGCATGTCGGCCCTGGATGTCAGCCACGTCGTTCAAGCAGCCTTCAATGGCGAAGTCGCCACGCGGGTTATCGACGGCCGACGCCAGTACGACATGGTGCTGGTCCTCGACGACCGCGCACGTGAGCGGTTTGACGACATCCAGGAGTTGCTGGTGAACACGCCGACGGGCGCCTTGGTGCAACTGGCTTCGCTGGCCGAAATCCGCCGCGGCATGGGGGCCAACACGATCAATCGGGAATCCGTCTCGCGGCGTATCGTCATCCAGTCGAATGTCGAAGGCCGGGACATCGGGGGTTTCGTAACGGAGGCGCAGCAGAAGGTGGCCGACCAGGTCTCCTTTCCCGACGGGTATTACGTGTCGTTCGGCGGCCAATTCGAGAGTCAGCAAAAGGCTTTCCGCCAGCTGCTTCTCCAGAGCGCGTTCGTCATCATAGGGATTTTCGTCCTGCTCTACATGTCGTCCGGCTCCGGCCGGGAGGCGCTCCTCATCATGCTGAACCTCCCATTCGCCGTGATCGGAGGCATCGCGGCGGTTTTTCTCTCCGGTGGCGTGCTGAGCGTCCCGTCATTGGTGGGCTTCATCCTGTTGTTCGGCATCGCGGTGCGGAATGGGATCATCCTCATCTCTCACGCCAACACGCTCCGCCGTCAGGGCCTGACGAGCCAACAGGCGATCCGCCAGGCTGCCGACGAACGTGTTATCCCCGTGTTGATGACCGCGCTGGCCGCCGGGCTGGGCATGCTCCCGATCGCCATCAGCGGCGGCTCCGGTGCCGAATTGTTGAGACCGTTGGCGTTGGTGATCCTCGGCGGGATGACGACATCGACGGCACTGACGCTGCTCGTGTTACCGGTGCTGTACGAGGTTTCGGAAGGAACGGAGGGAGCGTCGGTATCGGCGAGCGCCCCGGTGCAGCCGGTGTAACCGGATTACGGTGCCGGCTACGTCCCGCTCTCCCCTGGTCGGTAGAGAATGACTCGAGCCTTTTCGAGCGTGACCAGCCCGCCACCGATGATATCCTCCAGCTCCGGAAGAATCGCCTGGATCTTGTCCTCCTCCTCCACCACCTCGACGATGACGGGCAGATCCGTGGACAGCCGGAGAATCTTGCCCGTGTGGATCTTGGCACTCGCCCCGAACCCGGCGATGCCCCGCACGACCGTCGCCCCGGCAAAGCCCCTTGCACGAAGGATGAGCAGCAGCGCGTCGTAGAGCGGGCGTCCCTTGTACGGACCGGACGGGCAGTGGTCGCTCTCGCCCACGAAGATTCGCATAAGAGTGCGCTCGCCCTTGAACTGCTCGCTCACGGCCGCCCCCTCATGCCGAGGAGCGCCGATCCGGCCGAGAACCCCAGGATGACCGCCGCGATTCCGAGGAGCATACTCCCTGCCATGTACCAGCCCGCACGGCCCCACTCACCGTCTTGAAGCATGGCCACCGCCTCGTAACTGAAAGTACTGAACGTCGTGAACGCTCCCAGAACGCCTATGGTCACCAGGGCGCGGAGCTCAGGCGCAACCGGCATGGCCTCGAGGTACTGAAGCGATGCTCCGAGCAGGAACGACCCCAACACGTTGACGGTCATCGTGCCCGCCGGGAATCCCG
>JBGMRK010000037.1:11981-17144 GCA_048061375.1 Longimicrobiales bacterium
CGGATGCCGGCCTTCACTCCGTTCGGGCCGAGATTTCGCCACAAGTAGCTGGGCAACGCCCGCTGCCGCGGCCACACCTCGTCCATCGTGTTTCCGTCATACAGACGCCCGTTTTTCATGATGAACTGAATGCCCATCGAATTGCGCAGGTCCTCGAGCGGATCGGCGTCGAACACCAGGATGTCGGCGAGCTTGCCGGCCTCCAGGCTCCCCAGGTCGGTGCCGAGCCCGATCGCCTCCGCCCCGAAGATGGTGGCGGCCCTGAGCACATCGTGTGCGGACATGCCACCCGAGCCCATCGACCACAATTCCCAGTGGTAGCCGATGCCCTGAATCTGGCCGTGACTCCCGACCGCCGTGCGCGCCCCATTCTCGATGAGCTTCTTCGCGAACTCGGCGTGCTTCGGGAAGACGTACTCCTCCTCCAAGAACCAGCCGGCGGCACCCGGGCTGCCGCCCGCGCCCGGTCCACGACGACGCGTCCGCGTGTCGAGGCTGGCGTGCGGGATGAACCGTTGCAGCTTGGCGTCGTCGTGCACGTTCTCCGTTGTGTAGTAGAAGTTTTCACCAAATGGCCCGCCGTACGAGACGAGCAGCGTGGGGGTGTTGGTCGTTTGCGAGGCCTTGAACAGCTCGACCACGTCCATATAGATGGGCGCGATAGGGAGCGCGTGCTCGATGCCCGAATATCCGTCCATGGCGTGCGTCAGATCGAGCTTGTAGTCGAGTCCACCCTCCGTGGTCGGCATGATCTCGTTCTTCTTGGCGGCGTCGATGATCCACTGCCGCTGCTGCCTGTTCCCCGACATGTACATCTTCAGCGTCTTGGTATCGAAGTACCTGCTGTACCGCTTGAGCACCGCGTCTGCGTCCTCCGCCGATCGGATGTTCTCCGAGAGGAAGACGCCCGGCCCTGTCGAGTAGATCCGCGGGCCCATCATCGTGCCCGTCGACACGCGGTCCTGATAGCTCAAGATGTCGGTGAACGCGGTCTGGGGATCACGCGTGGTCGTCACCCCGTACGCGAGCGTCGCGAGGAACTGCCACGACTGCGTCGAATGGATCTCGGGAACGAGCCACTGAGGGTGGTAGTGGGTGTCGACAAAGCCCGGGGTCACGGTTTTTCCGGACACATCGACGATTTCGGCGCCTTCGGGCACCTCCACCTCTCCGCGCGGACCAATCGCCACGATTCGGTTGTTCGTGACTACAATGTCCGCGTTCTCGATGATCTCGTACTCCTTCATCGTGAGCGCTCGACCACCTCGCAGGACAATCGTGCCTTCAGGCACGTCCCGGGCCATGGTGACCTCGATCCACTGCTCCCTCGGCTTGTAATCGTCCGAGCGGACCGACACCGTGTCGAGGCCTAAGCGCACAGAATCGGCGTAGGCGGTAATGCCCTCCGCCTTCTTGGACATTTTGTCGATCGCCCGGCGTAGCGAATCGGCCTGAACCTGAACCGAGTCGGCGAGCAGGCCGTTCAGGTCGGCCTGGAGAGAGTCGGGAACTTCAGCCTCAGCCTTCTTCAGGCTGTCGACCTGCGCCCGCGTAGCTTTCACGCTGTCGTTGATCGCGTTCCTGCGAAGGTTGAACCCGACCTCCGCACGGCGTGCCTGCACCGTGCTGTCCTCCTGCGCCTCGACATGATCGAGATCGTACGTGAACAGGGCCTTGCCCAACGCGAACGTAATCTGTGTGCCGTCCGCGCTCCACGCCGGGAACTCACCTCCAAACTCGGTGAGCTTGCGGACTTCGACCGGCGCCCCAGCCGGGTTGGTTACGACGACGGTGGGCGTCTTGTTCGAGCCTTCTGGGATGTCCAGCATATAGATATGGTTTCCCACCTGAGCGACCGCCCGGCCACCTTGGGGCGAGATCTTCACGAGCCCCGCGGGTGGGGGTGGGCCGGCCTCCAACTGGTCTCCGTCCCCCGGCACACCGAACACGTCTTCCTTCGGTGTCGGGAAGACCCTCCCCGGGAGTTGGACGTAGTCCTCCGGGTGGACCAGCGAGTTGGTCGAGGCGGCCCGGGCGCCCCGCACTACTACGTGCGACTTCACGTCGGTGCCGTCCCAGCGGAACGACACGAGACCCTCCCGGGGACTGTAGGCGTAGATCCGCTCAGGCTGGTCGGAGCGGAAGTGCATGACGTCTCGCCCGGCCGTGGGCGAAATCACCGTCGCGTCGCCCCCCGATGCGGGCACCCAAATGAACTCACCGCCCAGCGGTCCGAAGAACACGTCGGGAGCCACCTTCAACTCACGGGCCGCCGCGCGCGTCGCAACCACACGGTTCCCATCGGGTGAGTACGCGACGTTGTAGTACAGCGCAGCCGCCGTGGTGAGTTGGGTTGGGGGTGCGGACTGCCCAACCTCGGTTTTCATCAGGTGGCCACCCGTGGCATCATCCCAGGTGGCGTACGCGATGAACCGGCCGTCCGGCGACCACGCCGGGTGGAACTCACCCACGTCCGCAGTCGTTACCCGCCGGGCCTCCCCGTCGGGCATATCCTTGATCCAAAGCCGGTCGAACGCCGTGAAAGCGATCATCGAACCGTCGGGGGACGGGACCGGGCTACGAATCTGTGCGGCGGTCACAGCGGAAGCCGTATCGACCTGGTACTCGAACTTCACCTCCGGCCCGACCGCCACCTTGGCGTCGATCTCGAACGGAATCTCGGTCGGGGCCGAACCGTCTATCGGAACACGCCAGATCTTCCCGCCGTACGACACGACGACTTCTTCCGAATTCGGCATGAACGAGTACCCCGGAAGCAGGTCGAGCGGTGCGCGAGACTCCATGTCGTCCCGCTGGACGGGATACGCCAGCCACTCCTCCGCTCCCGTCGTGAGATCGCGCTTGCGTAGCCCGGTCTCAGTATTCTCGCGGCTTCCGTACACGAGCCACTCACCGTCCGGCGAGATGGCCGGCCGGAAGCCCGAGCCGTATCGGCTGCTCATCGTAACCTGCGAGCGAGTCTCCGTATCGTACCGGTAGATCTGGTACAGGGGGAACCTCGCGTTGTACGACCAATCACCGGTACCGCCGGCAAACCAGATGTACTTCCCGTCTGGAGACGGCGCCGCGCCCAAAACCTTGAACTGCGCGGGCGTCGATACGATCGGAAGCGGTGAACGCCTGGTCACGTTGTACATGAACATCTTGGCCGCGCCACCGAGCCCTGTGGTACGGCTGACCACGACGTTCTCGCCATCCGGCATCCACTCGGGCGAGACGTACAGGTTTCCGTTCCCGCGACTCACCTGCGTCGTGTCGGTGAAGTCCAGGCGCATGGTCCACACGTTGTCCCCACCGCTTCGGTCGGAGACGAAGACGAGCGTCTCGCCGTCGGGGCTGAAGCGCGGCTGGGCGTCGAACGCGAGGCCTTCGGTGATCTGCGTGGCCTTGCCTCCCGCGATCGGGAGAGTGTACAGGTCGCCCAGGAAATCGAAGACGATCGTCTGACCGTCGGGGCTCACGTCGAGCGACATCCACGTCGCTTCGGTGGCAGTGAACTCCGCCGTTCGCTCAGCCTCGAGCACGAGCGGCTTCTTCGAGTCTTTCTTGTCGCCCGGAGGGCCACCGCGTTCCTGGGCGGCAGCCGGCAGCGCCACCACGATACCCACGATCGCCACGAGTGCCTTCCGAGTCCAAGCCTTCACATGCCTCATGCATCTGTCTCCATTGGAAACCCTACGAACCTCGGTCATCGTCCACCTCCCCGGATCCCCGCCGCGGTATTCGGTGCGACATAGCGCCATGGCGCGTCCGGGGCGGGACGCTGCCGTGGCCAGATCTCATTCAGCGTATCTCCCTCGTAGAGTCTGCCGTTCTTCATCACATAGCGGATGGTGTTGGTGTTGCGGATGTTCGTGAGCGGATTCTCGTTCATGATCACGAGGTCGGCCAGCTTGCCCGGCTCGATCGAACCGAGGTCGCCTCCCAGGCCGATCGCCTCGGCCCCCATGATCGTGGCGGCCCGCAGCACGTCGTGTGGATCCATCCCACCCGACTGCAGCGCCCACATCTCCCAGTGGTAGCCGAGGCCCTGGAGCTGACCGTGGCTCCCCACCCCGGTCTTGCCACCGCCTTCGACCAGGTCCTTGATCCAGGCCGAGTGCTTGCTGAGCATGTACTCGTCTTCCATGAACCAGCCGCCCGGTCCAGGGCCCGAGGTCTGCAGCCGGCGCGCCTTGCGGTCGATCTCGGCTTTCGGAGTGAAGTAGTTCAGCTTCTCGTCACCGACCACGTCCTCGTGCGTGTAGAAATAGTTCTCGCCCCAGGGGCCACCGTAGGTGACCAGAAGCGTCGGTGTGTTTACCGTGCCCGAAGTGGCGAAGAGTTGTACCACGTCGTTGTAGGCCGGCCAGATCGGCAGTGTATGCTCGACGCCGGGATAGCCGTCCATGGCGTGCGTCATTTCGAGCCGGTAGTCGAGCCCTCCCTCGGTCGTGGGCATCAGCTCGAGTTCGCGCGCCGCGATGATCAGGAGTTGACGCTGACGGCGATTCCCCGACATGTACATCTTGAACGTCTTCGTGTCGTAGTAGTCGCTGTAACGGCGCAACACCGACCGGGCGTGATCCAGGTCGTGGATCCCCTCCCCTCTGAAGACCCCGGGCCCGGTCGAGTACACCCTCGGTCCGGCCATCTGGCCCGCCTCCACGCGGTCCGAGTAGACCAGGACATCGGTGGTGCCGGTCTGTGGATCTCGCGTGAGCGTCACGCCGTATGCAAGGTTGGCTCCGTACATCCACGGCCGCTTATTGTGCAGCCCCCATAGGGGCCTCAGGTGCGCGTGTGTATCCACGAACCCAGGCGAAATCGTGGTCCCACTTACGTCGATGACCTGCGCGCCGGCCGGTACCGCCCCTTGTGGTCCGACCGACGTGATGTGGTTGTTCGTAACGACGATGTCGCCGTTCTCGATGATCCCGTCGGCGCCCATGGTGATGATGCGCCCCCCACGAAGCACGACCGTGCCCTGCGGGATGTCTCTGGGCACCGAAATCTCGATGCGCTGCTCCGACGGAGTGTAGTCGGGGTCACCCGCCGCCGCGTCCAGATCATATCTGACCAGCGCATTCGCGATCGACCAATAGACGGTGCGTCCATCCGCCGACCAGGTGGGAAATTCACCGCCGATGTCGGTAAGCTTCA
>JBGMRK010000038.1:0-16858 GCA_048061375.1 Longimicrobiales bacterium
TCGGCCTTTCTGGATTACCCGGAGGTGAACGCATCGCGGATCAGGCGGGCCTGCTCCACGACATGATCGATGTGCTTCCCTTCGGCGGGGCTCGCCCGGTCGGGCCGGGCCACGTGCTTCAGCCGGATGCTCCGGGGCACGGCCGCGCGGAGCTGCGGTCCCACGAAGGACAACGCCCCCATGTTCCGGGGCTCCTCCTGGACCCAGACGACCTCCTCCAGCGACGGATACCGGCTCAACACAGCCTTGATCGCGTCGCCGGGGAAGGGATACAGCTCTTCAACGCGGACGAGCGCGACCGAGTCCGTGTCAGCACGCTGATCGCTCGTCAGCAGGTCGTAGTAGATCTTCCCGGTGCAAACGAGGGCCCGCCTGACAGCATCGGCGTCCGCCACCGTCGGATCGTCGATGACGGGTTGGAACGCACCATCCACGAGCTCGGCCACGGTCGAACCCGCTTTCGGGTGCCGCAGCAGGCTCTTCGGCGACATGACGACGAGCGGCCGAGCGGGGTGAGCCATGGCCTGACGTCTCAGGAGGTGGAAAAACTGTGCGGACGTGCTGGGATACACGATGCGCATGTTGCTTTCGGCGCAAAGCTGCAAGAAGCGCTCGAGCCGGGCGCTCGAATGTTCCGGGCCCTGTCCCTCATATCCGTGCGGGAGCAGCATCACGAGCGAAGAATGTTGCCCCCACTTCTCCCACCCCGATGACACGAACTGGTCGATGGAGACCTGGGCCGCGTTCGCGAAGTCGCCGAACTGTGCCTCCCACAGAACCAGGTCCGGGCCGGCTCCCACGCTGTAGCCATACTCGAATCCGACTATGGCCATCTCCGACAACGGCGAGTTGTAGACCTCGAACCTGGCTTTCCCGTAGCTCGCGAGCGGTACGAATTCCTCCCCCGTCTTCGCATCGTGGAGCACCAGATGGCGGTGGCTGAACGTACCCCGCTCCGTGTCCTGGCCGGTGAGGCGGACCGGCACGCCGTCCCCCAGGAGGGACCCGAAGGCCAGAACCTCGGCGTGGGCCCAGTCGACCGGCGTATGAGCCTCCAGTTTCTCCGCCCTCTTGGCGAGTTGCCGCTCGAGCTTCGGGTGGACGGTGAAGCTCTCCGGCCACGCCAATGACGCCGAGTTCGCCTCCCTCAACCCCTCGATGTCGACAGCGGTGTCCGGGTTGGACGGTGGCGCGATGTCGGCATCGACGAACGCTTCGTCTCCTGAGTTCGCACCTTCCTCGCGAACGGCGTCCTGGCCGTTGCGGAGCCGCTCGTACACTCGCTCCTGCATGGCGGCGACCTCCGCTTCCGAGGCGATACCTTCTCGGGTCAGTCGCTCCGCAAAAAGTGCGCGGACAGTGTCGTGGGTTGAGATGTCGGCATAGATGGCCGGCTGAGTGTAAGCGGGCTCGTCGCCTTCATTGTGTCCGTAGCGCCGGTAGCCCACCAAGTCGATTACAACATCGTCATGGTATTCAGCCCGGTAGGCCATCGCGAGCCGTACCGCCGCAAGGCAAGCTTCCGGCTCGTCCGCGTTCACGTGAACGATCGGAAACGAGAAGCCCTTCGCCAGGTCACTCGAGTAGCGGGTGGACCTGCTCGCCCCCGGGGCGGTGGTGAAGCCGATCTGGTTGTTGACGATGATATGGACCGTGCCTCCCGTGGTGTATCCCGCCAGGCGCCCGATGTTTAGCGTCTCGGCTACCACGCCTTCGCCTGCGAATGCCGCGTCTCCATGAATCAAGAGTGGGACGATGCTCGCGGTGTCCTGGGACGCGTCCTGGGTCGTGTTCTGGAATTGCCGAACGCGCGTCATGCCCTGGATCACCGGATTCACGAACTCGAGATGGCTGGGGTTCGGCGCCAGCATTACTTCGATGGAGCCACCGCCCGCCACAGAGTGCTCTCCGGCTGCCCCGTGGTGGTATTTCACGTCTCCGGTCCCTGCGACCGTGAAGGCACCCTTCGCGTGGATCCCCTCGAACTCGGTGAGAACCTCTCGGTAACCCACCCCAATGACGTGCGCCAACACGTTGAGCCGGCCACGGTGTGCCATCCCGAGCAAGAGGCACCGGCCGCCCGTGTGCGCGGCCTCGTCGAGCGCGAGGTCGAGCATGGGAACGAGCATGTCTGTGCCCTCGATCGAGAACCGCTTTTGCCCGAGGTAGGTCTTATGCAGGAACTGCTCGAGGCCCTCGACCTCCGTGAGGCGCTGAAGAAGCCGAAGCTTTTCCTCGGAGGCAATCGGCCGGGTATGGACGCCCGATTCCACCTGGCTCCACAGCCAGCGCACCCGCGCCGGGTCTTCGAGGTGCTCGAACTCGTAACCGATGGGACCGCAATAGGCGTCTTGAAGGCGATGGAGGGCCGCCGCCAACGTCTCGTCCGTATCGCCCTCCATGACGACCGAGGCCGGAAGCTGCTCGAGTTCCTCCATGCTGGTTCCGAAAAAAGACGGGTCGAGCTGCGGGTGGCCCGGCGGCGCGGCGCCGAGCGGGTCGATCTGCGATAACATGTGTCCGTGATCGCGAAACGCTTGGATGAACGAAGTGGCCTGGGCGACCAGAAGGAGGAGGCCCTGTACGCTCTCGGGCGTCATGCCGGGGCTCTCAGACCGGACCGCATCGAGCGGGGGTCGCTTCGTGCGCGGGAGTACATCCCCTTCGCCGGTTACTCCACCCGGGCCGGAATCTCCTTCGTCGACGCGCAGCCCATCGGGCGGTAGCAGGCCGGCGGCCGACGTCACCTCCGAACCGGCCTCGAAGAATGCTCGCCACTCCTCCGGCACGGCCTCCGGGTTCCGCGCGTACTCCTCGTACAAAGCCTGGACGTAGCCGACGTTTTGGCTGTCGAACAGCGTGAGTGCCATAACCGTTAACCTACTCAGAATCCCTGAGGAATCGAGGCTGCTTGCCGCCGTACGGTCACGTGTTGACCTCCGGCTGCCGATATTCTATCTTGACGGTGCGGTTGAGAATCGTTCTCAATCTAGCCCGCATCCGGCACAAACCCTCTCACCCATGAGGGCGCCGGAAGCGGAACCCGGTTCCCCATCGGGAAAAAGGACTCGAACCAAGTCAATATGAACCAGATTCGCCGTTTTGCCAGGCTGATGGTGCTCTCACTCGGGGCCTTCTTCGCCCCCCAAGCCTCGGCGCAAAATACAGTTGGTCGTGTTATCGGTACTGTGGCTGCGGCGGACGATGGATCCCCGCTCTCCGGGACGACGGTCGAGGTGGTCGGGGGGGCCCGGGGGAGCCTAACGGATGACACCGGGCGTTATCGACTCAACAACGTGCCCCTCGGCACGATTTCTCTTCGGTTCACCCGCCTCGGGTACAGCACCATGACGCAGACCGTGACGGTGGTGGCCGGGCGGACGGCCGTTGTCGATGTGCGTATGGGCTCTGGGCCGATCGCACTCGATGCCTTGCACGTGTTGCTGGAGCGTACCCGGATGCTGGGCGATCCGCTGGGCGCGGATGAAGTGCCTGGTGCGGCGCAGATACTGGACCGGGAAGCGCTGGAGGCGCCTGAGTTCGTGTATGACAACGTGCACGACATGCTCAGGCGAATCCCCGGAGTTAACGTTCAGGACGAGGAGGGTTTCGGCCTTCGACCCAACATCGGGCTTCGCGGAACGGGAGTGGAGCGGAGTTCGAAGATCACCTTGATGGAGGATGGCGTCTTGATCGCGCCGGCCCCCTATGCTGCTCCATCCGCATACTATTTTCCGGTGGTTGGGCGAATGGAAGCCATAGAGGTCCGCAAAGGCTCGAGCCAGGTGAAGTATGGTCCGCGTACGATCGGGGGCGCCATCAACCTGGTGTCGTCCTCCATTCCCGAGACACTCACCTGGACGATCGACGCCGCCGGTGGGGAGAACGGCACGCTCAAGACCCAAGCTCGTGTCGGCGGTTCTTCGGATCACTTTGGATGGATGGTCGAAGGCTACCGAATCGAGACCGATGGTTTCAAGCGACTCACGAATGGCGACCCGACCGGATTCGATGTGGAGGACTTCGTGGGCAAGTTCCGCATCAACACCGACCGTGACGCGGCCACATATCAGCAGGTCGAACTCAAAGTGGGTTTCACGGACGAGGTCTCCAACGAGACCTATCTGGGACTTACCGACACCGATTTCGCGTCGAATCCGTTCCGGCGCTACGCGGCCTCCCAGTTCGACGTGTTGAACACCGACCACTCGCAGGTCCAGGTACGCCATTTCGTCGCACGTGGCCGATTCGATTTCACAACGACGCTGTACCGCAATGATTTCTCGCGGAACTGGTACAAGCTCCAGAGCGTGCGCGGCACGGGGATCAGTTCTGTGCTGGCGGACCCCGAGGCCAATGCCGAGATCCTCGCGATCCTCAGGGGCAGCTCTTCCGATGCCGACGACCTGAAGATCCGTGCAAACAACCGGGACTATTTCGGACAGGGAGTCCAGTGGACCGCCGGGCTGAGGCTGGAGGACGCCGGTCACGACTTGGAATTGGGTGTGCGTTTTCACCAGGATCAGGAGGACCGGTTCCAGTGGGAGGACGGCTTCCAGATGAACTCGGGCGTCATGGTCCAAACCAGCGCTGGCGCCCCTGGTAGCCAATCGAACCGGGTGAGTACCGCCAACGCGATCGCCCTATACCTCCAGGACGAGATCGATCTTGGCCGACTGGTGCTCGTTCCGGGCCTCCGGTTCGAGAGCATCGACATGGTCCGCACGGATTTCGCCGGTGACGATCCCACCCGGACGACCCCGACGAGGGTCCGCAAGAGCCGGGTCGACGTGCTGATTCCCGGCATCGGCTTTTCCTACCGAGCGGGAGATGGCGCCTACGTGTTCGGGGGTGTTCACAAGGGCTTTGGACCTCCGGGACCGGGTGCTACGGATTCCGACGCGGAGGAGAGCTGGAACTACGAGTTGGGCGCGCGCTATAGGGACCGCGGCCTGGCGGCGCAGGCCACCGGCTTCGTGGGCGACTACTCCAACATCCTGGGACGTGCCACGCTGGCCAACTCCGAGGATGGTAGCGGTGAGGCGTTCAACGGCGGGGCGGTAGGGGTCGTGGGACTCGAGGCCTCGGCCGATTACGACTTCGCGTGGGGGCGGCGCCTCGGGTACCGGCTTCCACTGCGCATCTCCTACACCTACACTCGTGCGGAATTCAAGACCGCTTTCGAGAGCAATTTCGAGCCGTGGGGGACGGTTGAGAAAGGAGACCGACTTCCGTATCTACCGGAGCATCAGTGGTCTGGAAGTTTTGGTGTGCAGGGTCCCGTCTGGGGCATCTCCCTCTCTGCGGTAGCGTCTGGCGCCATGCGAACAAAGGCCGGACAGGGTCCCATCGTAGATGAGCTCTCGACCGACTCCTTTCTCGTGTTCAGCGTATCCAGCGAGTACCGGCTCCTCGGGCTGGGCACCGCGTATGCGGCGATCCAGAACCTCACCGACCGGAGGTACGGCGTTGCGAGACGTCCGGCGGGGTTGCGACCCGGCCTGCCCAGAACCCTTCTCGTCGGGTTCAAAGTCACCCGGTAACGCACCGAGGTAAATCCATGAGCCGCCGGGCCGACCCGGAAGCGGGACTCTGTAGCGTGTGTGCTCACGTGAGGGTGGTGGAGAACCGGTTGGGGTCGCGATATTACCTCTGCGAGCGGTCGCGTACCGATAGCCGGTTCGTGAAGTACCCGTCGCTGCCCGTGGCCGAGTGCCCAGGCTTCGAGCATGAGAGTGAAACCGTGGAGGACTGAATGGACGAGGCGTTTTATATAGCCCGCGCCGAGGTTGGAAAGCTCACCGGCGTGCACCGGCGCGCCCTGTTGGAGGATGGCACGGCCTTGGAATTCGGCGTGCACGGACCCGTGAAGAGCCACTACGGCCTCGAGTCCGAGCCAGACCTACCTCTTCCGGTGGACTACGTCGTGGCCGCCGCCGCCGGCTGACTACTCGGTACACTCAATGGCGCACTGGAGGTGCGCGAGGTCAAACTGGGAACCGAGCAGATACGGGCTAGGGCTGAGGGATTCAACGAGATGCAGGGCAAGCTTCCGGTGCTCGCGCGAATCCACGTGCACTACACGATTCAGATCCCCGCAGGGAGCCGCGAGAAGGTCGATCGGGCTCTGTCGACCCACGTCGAGAGATGCCCAACGGCGCAGAGCTTGGCAGGCGCTGTGGGCATCACCTGGTCGGCCGACATCGAAGAAGAGCAGTCGGCCTAGAGCTCAGGTACTGCGAAGTAGTCTGTTCACGGGTTGTTCTTCAAGAACTCCCTGAACATCTCCAACGACTCCGTCCATTTTTCCTCCGGCGGAAGATGCCCGCAGTCCTCGAGCACCCCGAGCGTGGCGTGCGGCAGCACCTCGGCGAGTCGCTCACCGACCCACAGTGGAACTACGCGGTCATGCTCGCCCCACAACAGGAGCGTCGATAGCTGGATTCCCGGGAAGCGCGACGTGATCGCCTCGGGGTCCTCGGGCACCAGTTGCGCCGCCGTCTCCAGGATTGCGAACTGGTGCGCCCGGCGGCGGAGAGGCTCGGAATACCCCAGGACCTGGCTCTCGGATACCCCTGCCTGATCGTGCACGATAGAACGGAGGACTCTCCGAACGAGTCTCCGTTTCGGAAGGAATCTCAGGACCATCCGGCCCAGTGGCCCGCGGGCCATCTTGATGAACGGCGGAAGAGGTTGGGGGAAAGCGGCGCCAGCGACCAAGGCCATCCGGCTCACCCGCGCGTCCCCTTCGTCCAGGCAGCGAAGGGCGACGAGAAGCGCGACCGCACCACCCATGGAATGCCCCACGAGCGTCACGTCGGATAGATCCTCGTGCACGAGATGCCGGTACACGAGGTCCGCCTGATCGGCGGGAGAGTAGCGCCCATCCCGCGGGGCGGGAGCCGATCCATGTCCCTTGAGATCCACGAGGACGACGCGGTGGTCTCGCGCCAAGTCCTGCACCCAATACCTCCACGAGAAGGCACTGCCCGCGAAGCCATGGATCAACAGTATCGGACGGCCGCTGCCGTGAGTCTCGACGTAGATCGGAAGTTGGTAGGTCGCTTCCACGTGCTTCATCCGTAGTCTTACAGGCGCACGAGGCGCGCGCCGCGAGTCCTCAGCTCTGCGGCCCATGCCTCGTGGCAGGTGCAGACAAAGACCTGCCGGGCTCGGGCGACCTCCACCACGAGGTCGAGGCCGCGAGTCCTCCGCTCCTCGTCCCAGTTGACGAACACCTCGTCGAGGAGGAGAGGCAAGCGCTCTTGCTCCCGGTCGAGGTGGTCCACGATCGCGAGTCGCAGCGCCAGATACACTTGCTCGCGCGTTCCGGTCGATGTGGTCTTATCGACGGTCACCGATTCCGGGAGATCGGGCCCATGGAGCTTGAACTCCACGTCCATGTCCGCCTCACCTCCGCTGAGACGGTCATAACGCCCACCGGTGATGCGCTCGATGTATTCACCGGCCCTACGGATGACGTCTGGCTGATGCTCTTCCCTGAACAGGCGGTCCGCCTCCCGTAGGATCCGCGCCATGACGACGATTCGGTCACGGCGCCGGCGCAGCGAGTCCAACTCCTCCTGAAGCGCGACCCCCTCTCCGTCCACCTGGCCGATGGTGGGTTGGCACTCCAGGTCGGCGACCTGGTGCTCTAGGGTAACGAGGTGCTTGCCCAGTTCCTCAATCCGCTCGGTCAGTTCTTCCAACTCAGTGGCGGCCACGACCAACGCTTCCGAGTCGAGGGTCCAGTCTTCGCCGGACTCCTCGGCCTGGCGGATCCGGACCAGTACGTCGTCGAGGTCCGGATGGGCCCGGCTCAGCTCGTCCATGACCTGGATGGCTCGGTGCCTGACTTCGATGCGAGTCTCCGCTTCCTTCAGGCCGGCCGTGAGATCACCACCAGCCAAGTTCTTCAGGACTGTCTCGAGCGCACTGAGTCGCTCGCTCTCATCCTCGAGATCGGCCTTCAGGCGTGCGCTCTCTCGGTCCAACCTTTCCAGTTCCCGCTCCCCGATCTCGGCGTCCCGCCGCGCCTCGTCGGCTTGGCCAAGGGCGCGGTTCAGAGCCTGAGAGGCCCCTGCGGAATCAGGAGGAAGCCCCACACCGAGTCGATCTCCCAACTCACGCGCCTCCACCTCGAGGTTCGTCATTCGGGATCGGATCTCGTCGATGCTCGTCTGTCGGGCCGTGAGATCGCCGGTGAGCTCCTGGAGGCGGACCAGCGATGAAGCGACATCTGCCGTCGGATCCCGCAGGATCTGTTCGTGCATGGGAAGGTCGGCCAGGAGGGCTCGGATCGCGTCCAGGGCCTCACGCTCTCGAATCTTCGCGTCGCTGGAAGGACCCACCCCTCCCTTAACCGCCGCCGCCCGCCTACCGATCCTTCTCATCCACCACCAGTGCCCCATAACCACCAGGCCTGCGCTGATCAGCGCGGCCCCCGCCACGACTGGAACGCTCTGTCCCGAGAACGAGCCCCACGCGAAAAGCCCGAGTCCACCGACCAAGACCAAGCCGCCGCCGGCGAGCGTCGCGGACGACGCCGGACCCTGTTCGCCTGCGCTGATGTGTGCCTCGAATCGTTCGCGCTCTTCCCGCGCACGACCAAAGGCCCGTACCCGGTCGCTCACCTCGGTGGTGCGCAGACCGAGCAGCGTCTCAGCATCGAGCTGCGACGCGGGAACGGTCACGAGTTCTCGAGCGAGCGGTTGCCGCCGGCGCTCGAGGTCGTGGATTTCCTGCTCCAGGGCACCCAAGCGAAGCCACTCCGGCTCCATCGCCGCGGCGGCAGCGACGATGCCTGTGATAGCATCTCGAACGCCGACGATACGCTGTTGCGCCTCTCCGTACGCCTCGACCAGCGCCCGGTGAGGAATGCGGTCCTCCTTCAGCGTCGCGAGTCGAGTTTCGAGGTCTTCGCATACTCCTCGTGCTTCGGTGAGTCGTTCCCCTGGGGCGGACGGCAGGCCGTCGAGGTCTTCGGGCGGGCCCGCACGCTTCTCGAGTTCTTGGGTGCGCTGGACTTGCAACCGAATGGGTTGAAGTCTGCGGGCGTTCTCGAGCGCCAATCGGTGGCGCTCACGACGCTCCCTTGCCGCTTTGAGATCCGTGGCGGTAGCCGCGGCCTCCTGAGTGAGCCTGCGAAGCTCCAGGTCGCGTTCGAGGGCGTCCTGCCTACGGGAAAGGTTTTCGAGCACGCGGGCGTCGACCTCACGGATTTGCTGGTTTCCATGGCGAGTCGGGCGCCAGAGTGCTCCGGCTTCCTGCTCCAGGGATTCGACGGCCTTGCGAAGGGGCACGAGGTCCCTCGCACCCATTGCCCCGATGAGCCGGTCTTGAATCTGGTTCCACGTCTCCGTTTCAAGAGCCGCCAACTCCGCCAACGTGAGAGCATAGACGTGGCTGAAAATCCGCCGGTCGACGTGGGTGACACCGGGGAGGGGGCGGTTCTTGAGGTCCTCCCGATCGCCGTTTCGCTCGAGGTGCCCCTGAGGTGCTTTGAGTAACCGCCTGTGGACGCGCCACGCTTGACCATCGTTCTGCGTTACACACGCGTCGATGTCGATTTCGCCACCTTTTCTCGGGGCGTAGGGATGTGTATCCCGAGAGGTGGGGCGGAATCCGTATAGGAGGGACACGAGCACCTCGAAGAACGTGCTCTTGCCGGCCTCGTTCGGTCCGACCACGACGACGAGACCGGGGAGCGCCTCACTCCCCGTGTCGAAGTCGCTTAGGGAACCGAACGCGCTGCACCGTACGCGCTCAATCCTCATGGATTCTGGCCTGGACCCTCGAGCATGCGCGCCAGGATCTCCTCCTCGATGCCGTCCAGCAGATCTCGCACGTACTCTTCGTGGGTGTCCGAGCTGCCGATACCGATGAGTTCCCCAGGCTCCATCGGAAGCTCTCTTCCAGGGGTCTCTCGGATCGATTGGGCCAATCGCAGGGCTTCGCCCAGCACGTCCGTCCGCTGCAGATGCTCCGCGATCTCGACGGGACGGTGAACTTCGCCGACGCGGAGGGAGACATGCAGCACGCGGAGGAGCATCTCCAACTCGCTCCGCAGATGCTCCTGATTCTCCTCTCTCCGCAGCTCCTGCCAAAGAGGAGTGGCTCCCCGAAGGTCGACGCGGACAATCCACTCGGTACCGGGGTCTCCGCCGTCATCCGCCCGTGCCGATTCCCAGGCGTTCAGGACTTGGTGGACCAGGTCGTCGAGTGTGGCGGCCTCCCTGAGGCTCCGTACCGGGAGGTCCTCCCAGCGAATCGGGGCCAGGCTGACGAAGCTCACGATGGCCGAGGCGCCCCGCCTCACATCAGCGAGGAGGGCTCCCTTGGCCCCGCTCTCGGACGGATTCCGGCCTTGAAGGTTTCCCGGATAATGGATTGATGGGGTGCCACTCAGTTCCTGACGCCGGTGCACATGCCCCAACGCCCAATAGTCGTATCCGGCCGCCTCCAGGGAGCCCAACTCCGAGGGGGCATACGCGTCGTGCTCTTGCCAGCCTCCGGCGTCGTTCACCTGTGTGTGCAGCGTGGCCACTCGTGGCAAGTCCCCAGTGGGCGTGGGAAACAGCACAGAGAGGTCCTCCGACTCGCGGGGTCCGGCATGCCCTACCGCCGTAATGTGGCCGATGTTGTCGCCTGTTGGGGTCTGAACAATTAGAGTCACCGGCTCGCGGTCACGAGCCACGTGGACGCCCTCGGGCCACCGCAAATCCATGGCCCGGCGCCCGGTGCGGCCTGGGTCGTGGTTGCCTGTCGCGTATACCACGGGGATTCCCGTGGCTGAAAGACGCCCGAGCTCGCCGAGCAACATGCGCTCGGTCTGGAAAGAAAGGCGATCGCCGTCGAATAGGTCGCCGGCGATGACCAGTGCGTCGACCGCCTCCGACAGCGCGTGGTCCACGAGCCGGGTGAAGGCGGCGCGGGAAGCGTCCCTCAGCTTTCGCCGTAACGCGTCGGAATGACTGGTGAACGCCGCATCCAAATGGACGTCTGCTGTATGTAGGATGCGCATCGAACTAAGCTACTCGGTCGGGACTCGGAGCGGCCAGAGGCGTCTGGGCAGTCACGATGTCGAATCGGGCATTGATTGGCACCGATAGCTGTGGACTTGGCGAGCGGCTCCACATGGGCCTACCATTGTCGCCGATGCCTTCCGACACCGTCAGCGACAGCAACCGGTCTTGTCCCGAATGCGGGATGATGCTCCCGCCTCAATGGGACGAATGTCCATGGTGTGCCGGCAGTATGGATGATGCGGTGGCCGAGGGGGCGGCACCGGATCCTCTCGCCATCGGCCAGGACCGCCGGCGCGGAATCAGCCGCAAGAAGAACGTGTCCGACCTCTTCTTTCTCATCGGACTGCTCACGGGCGGACCACTGGTTTCGTTCGACATCCAGTTCACTCTGGGACTCGTGTTGATACTCGGCGCAGCTGTCGCGTCGGCTCTGGTACGGTACACCGCGTTCTCCGCGCCGGGGGCTCTGCTTGTGGGAGGGCTGAGTGCATTGACTCTTGTGAGCGCTGTGCTTGGCCCTCCGCAGCCGGCCGATGATGAGGACAGTGATACCAGAGAGGCGGCGCGAGAGGCCTATGTGGGCGAGTTGGCCCTGCAATTCGAACGGGATGGCATCGTCGTGGAGGCGCGGGGCGGCGGTGCGGTAACGGTGTGGTTTTTTCCGCCGGCCGTGCTCGAGACGTCGTGTGGGGCGTTTCCGGACGAACCGATTCGGGAGCATTTGGCCGCGCTCGGCTTCCGCCGGATCGTGGTCAACATCAAGAGCGAGGGCCAAGGTGTATGTTCTTTTCGTCCTTGAGGCTGCCAAGGCCCATGGCTATCTTTTAGCCCGGCGGGATCCGGACCCGCTGTCTTGGCACTTGGCTCTCTGGCTTGGATGTCTTCGCTGATTTGAAGGCACGGCAAACCCCCCGATGATCGACACTAACGACGCGGCCGCCGGCCGCCTCCGGGATGAATCCCCCACGGTCGATGCTGTTTGTCGACAACTCGAGCGTCAGGTCCCGCCCGAGTTGGCCGAGATCGTGGTGGATTTTTCCGAATTGTTCCTCTCAAAGGCTCCTGCCGACTTTCTGCACCAGCGTAGTTCCGATGCGCTGGCTCGAATGGTGCTCGGTGCGTTCAAGTTCCTCCAGCGGAGCACTCCGGGTCGTGTCGATGTCGAGGTCTTCAACCCCGACGTGGACAATGAAGGGTGGTACGGGCCGGTCACCGTAATCCGCACCAACATTTCGGAGCGCCCGTTCATCGTCGACTCGCTTCGAGAGTTCCTGCATAGCCAGGACGCCACGATCGAGCACCTCGTGTATCCGGTCATTCATGTCGAGCGTGATGAAGAGGGTCATGTCGTCGGGGTACGGGCGTCTCGAAACGGCGAGGGTCAGGAGTCCCTGGTCCATTGTGAGATCGCTCGGGTCACGGACCCCGAACACCTCGACTTCCTGCGCAACGAGACTGTCCGTAGGCTACAGGATGTGGTGCGCGCCACAGACGACTTCCACCCCATGGTGGATGCGGTCAACAACTGCGTCGCCGAGTTGGCAGAGCGACTTCGCGATCTTCCGGACCGAGAGGAAGAAATCGAGGAGATCCAGTCGTTCCTCCGTTGGCTTCGGGACGGCGCGTTCGTTTTCCTCGGCTATCGCGGTTACGACCTGGCTGAGCTCGAGGATGGCGCGCCTGCCATCGTGGTCGAGCCGGGCTCGGGTCTTGGCATCCTCCGCAATGAGGCCGAGTCCTCGTTCGCTGCCCCGGTTCCCCTCTCCGAGCTCGACCAGTGGTTGCGTGATCTCGTCGAGGGTGGCCCCATGCTCATTATCAGCAAGACGAATTCTCCGGCCACGGTGCACCGTCTTGCTCGCATGGACTACATAGGTGTGAAGAAGCTCTCGCCGGATGGAGAGGTCACTGGTGAGCATCGGTTCATGGGCCTCTTTACCTCCAAGGCGTACTCCGAGCAGGCGGACCGCATTCCCATCCTCCGCCTCAAACTTCAGCAGATCCTTCAGAACTCGGGTGTCGCGGAAGGATCGCACGACTACAAGGAGATCAACACGATCTTCAATTCGATGCCGAAGGAGGAGTTGTTCCTCACCTCGCTGGAAGAGATCGGCGCCGACGTCCAGACCATCCTGACGTTGTACAACACCGACGAGATCCGGGTCACGCTGCGCGCAGACCCGCTCCACCGCGGTGTTTCGATAATGGTGATTCTGCCCGAGGAGAAGTTCTCGGGCGATGTGCGAAAGAGGATCGAGGAGGCGCTCGTGGTGCGCCTCCAGGGCGAGGTTTTGAACTATCGACTCGCGATGGGAGAGGGCGATCAGGCCCGGCTGCACTTCTTTTTGGCGTCGTCCCCGGATCTACTCGCCGAGATCGACCCAGCGGAGATCGAGGCGATTATCCGGGAGATCATCCGCACGTGGACGGATCGCGTGCGGTCCGGGCTGGAGAAGGTGCGGCCGCCCGACGAAGCCCGGCGCCTGGCCCGGCGGTACTCGGATGGGTTCAGCCCCGAATACCAGGTGGCCACCGATCCGGAGACAGCGGTTCAGGACATCCTCCAATTGGAGGCGATGCAAGCTGACGAGCGCATGGAGTCGATTGCATTCACCGGTCCCGAGGAGGATGCGGGACTCGCGGACGGTGGCAAGATCACGCGCTTGAAGCTCTACCTCCGGGGTGAACGGCTGATCCTCTCGGACTTCATGCCGATTCTGGAGAATGCCGGGCTGCGTGTGATCGAGGTAAATCCGTGGGAGCTCCACGGCTCCGGCACTCCAGACGCGATCATCTATTCGTTCGCCGTGCAGGACTCCTCGGGCGAGCCTCTGACCATCGACGACCACGGGAGTCTCTTGGCCGAGGTCCTGTTGGCGGTTAGGACCGGCGACGCCACGAATGACAGCTTCAACGCGCTCGTCCTACTGGCTGGACTTTCGTGGCGAGAGGTCGAGGTCCTGAGGGGATACGCCTCCTATGCGTTCCAGTTGGGCGTGGTCCCGTCCCGCAACTCGTTACCGTCAGCGCTCGTCGGCTACCCGAACATCGCGCGCGTGTTGTTCGACATCTTCGAATCGAAGTTCGATCCTCAGGGCCCCGTGGAGTTGGATGAGCGCCGCCAGGCGATCGAAGATCTCGAGGCGTTCTTGGGTCATCTCATGAGCGGAGTGACACTGCTCGCGGACGACCGCGTCTTGCGCCGCCTGGCTAGGCTGATTTCCTCCACGGTCCGCACGAACTACTTCCGACACGGCGGCCGCAGTCCAACGCGGCGTTCGGGTGGGGTTCCCTACACGTCTCTCAAGTTCAGGTGCAAGGAGTTCAGGGACATCGCCAAGACTCGCTTGCTCTACGAGGTGTGGGTTAGGTCGTCGCGTATGGAGGGAATCCACCTGCGTGGCGCCAAGGTTGCCCGCGGCGGCATTCGCTACAGCGACCGGCCGGACGACTTCCGCACCGAGGTCTTAGGGCTGGTGCACACTCAGATGGTCAAAAACTCCGTCATCGTGCCTGCGGGGTCCAAGGGCGGGTTCGTAACGCTTAGGGCGTTGGCAAACCGCGATGAGATGGCTGAGGAGGCCAAGCACCAATACCAGACGCTCATGCGTGGACTCCTCGACATCACGGACAACTTGGAGGAGGGTGGGACGGTGCCGCCGCAAGATGTGGTGTGCTGGGACGACCCCGATCCTTATCTGGTGGTTGCCGCGGACAAGGGCACGGCCAAGTACTCTGATGTGGCCAACGGCGTGGCCGCCGAGTACGGGTTCTGGCTCGACGACGCCTTCGCATCCGGTGGGTCGCATGGTTATGACCACAAAGTGGTCGGAATCACGGCGCGTGGTGCATGGGAGTGCGTGAAGCGTCACTTCAGGGAGATGAACAAGGACATTCAGTCGGAGTCCTTCACCGTGGTCGGGATCGGTGATATGAGCGGCGACGTGTTTGGCAATGGAATGCTGCTGTCTCCGCACACGAAACTGATCGCAGCCTTCGACCATAGGCATGTGTTCATCGACCCCGATCCCGATTCGGAAGCCTCGTTCGACGAGCGCAAGAGGCTCTTCGATTTGGGACCGTCCAGTTGGGAAGACTACGACGAGAGCCTGTTGAGCAAGGGTGGTGTCATCCTGCCACGGGGCTCGAAAGAGGTCGACCTCTCACCTGAGGCGCGTGCCGCCCTGGGCGTGCCCGACGATACCGAAACGCTCGATGGGGAGTCTTTAATCCGGGTGGTGCTGCGCGCCCCTGCCGAGTTGCTTTGGAACGGTGGTATCGGCACCTATGTGAAGGCGTCTTCGGAGAGCCATGCCGACGCGGGTGATTCCACTAATGACGCTGTGCGCGTCGATGCCGACGAGTTGCGCTGCGCGGTGGTGGGCGAAGGCGGGAACCTGGGTTTCACGCAGCGGGCGCGGATCGAGTTTGCCCTCAACGGTGGGAAGATCAACACGGATGCTCTGGACAACTCGGGCGGGGTGGACCTTTCCGATCGCGAGGTCAACCTCAAGATCTTGCTGAACCCAGCGGTGTCTGCCGGAGCGATGTCGCAGGAGGAGCGCAACGGCCTCCTGCAGGAAGTGACCGAGGCGGTGGCCAACCTCGTGCTTCGCGACAACGAATCGCAGAGCCTCGCCATCTCGCTCGACGAAGTCCGTGCTCCGAAGGGCCTCGAGGATTTTCGCGACCTGATGTCCGCACTGGAACGCGCGGGTGGCCTCGATCGCGCCGCCGAGAATCTTCCGACCTGGGAAGTGCTGTGCGACCGCTACGAGTCTCAGGGCAAGCCCCTCTCTCGCCCGGAACTGTGCGTTCTGTTGGCGTACGCGAAGCTGAATCTCATGGGTAGCCTGTTGAAGAGCGGGCTCCCCGACGACCCCGCGACAGAGAGTTACCTGAGAGGGTATTTTCCACCCACTGCCACGAAGGAGGCCGGCGAGAAGGCACTGGCCGGCCACCGGCTGCGTCGTGAGATCATCTGTAGCCAACTCACGAACGACATGGTCGATCTCATGGGAGCCACCTTTGTGAATCGGCTAGTGCGGGACACCGGAAAGACGCCGCCGGAGGTCGCACGGGCCTGGCTGGTTGGTGCTCGTCTCGCCGGCCAACGCGCGCTGGTTCGGCAACTCAGCGCGGTCGAGGGCGACCTCGGTAGCGCAGTGGCGTATCGGTGGTTGTTTGGACTGTCCCGCGTTCTCGAGCGTACGACCCGATGGGTGCTCGCGAACGTCGGTCCGGACCGGGAAACAGCGGCCATCATCGACGAGAATATCGAGAAACTGATGGCTCTCCGCGAGGATTTCCCTGACATCGTGACAGGAGAGGATCGCAGGGTCTTCAAGGCTCGCGTCGAGGAGATCGAGAAGCTCGGAGCCGAGCCGCATCTCGCCCGAAACCTCATCACACTCCGATTCCTCGATCAACTGCTCGAGACGCTGCTAGTGGCGAGTGAGACGGGCGCGTCGCCCCTCGACGCCGGCAAGGCTTACTATCGCATGTCGGAGTTGTTCAGCATGCCCTGGCTAAGGCGTTCGATTTCCGAGGCGGCCAGGGAGAATCGGTGGGACCAGCGGGCCTCCCAGGTTCTGATCGATGACCTGAGCCGAGCCCATCACACTCTTGCGTCCCAAGCCGTTCTCATGGAATCGGGGGGGGATGGAGCGCAGAGCGGCGCCGTACTTTCGCCGCATTCGAAAGAGATGATCCGCTTCAGAACTCTGCTGGACGAGATTCGAGACGACGACCCTGTTTCTCTGTCAGGTCTGTCAGTGGCGGTTCGGGAGGTGACGTTGCTGGCGAACAAGGCGAACGGCCAGCCGAGCTAG
>JBGMRK010000039.1:0-16287 GCA_048061375.1 Longimicrobiales bacterium
CCGCGATAGGCTGTCCGAGGCGTGCGCGTCCTGCCCCGTCGATGCGCTGGTGCTGCTCGACGAGACCAAAGTACAGCTCGTCCCATGACTCCAGAGACCACCTTGGCACCACCGAACCGTGCGTAAGATCCGTACCTACCACGAGGTGAGGCACGCTACCGGCTCGGAGCTCCTCGAGCAGGTCGTCGAGCAGCAGAGCCGGTTGGTGGCACGGCTCTCGAGCGTAGGCACCGTTGTGGCGGTAGCCAGCGGAAAAGGCGGCGTGGGCAAGAGCGCGATCACCGCCAATCTGGCGGCGGCGCTGGCGATGAGAGGACGCCGGGTGGGGGCGGTCGACGCCGACCTGAACGGGCCCTCCCTGGGCCGAATGCTCGGTGTGTCGGGCATGTCGCTGTCTGATGGCCCCAACGGTGTCGAGCCCCCCGAGGGAGTCCAGGGCGTCCGGGTGATGTCCATGGAGCTTCTTCAAGAAGCCGAAAACGCACCCCTGCGCTGGCAGGAGCCCGAGTCGGGCAGATTCATTTGGCAGAGCACCCTCGAGACAGGCGTGCTCCGCGAGTTCCTGGCGGATGTGGTGTGGGGTGAGTTGGACTTCCTGTTGATCGACGTGCCTCCTGGCACCGACAAGATCGGGCGGCTGCTCGAGTTGCTCCCCGGCCTGGATCAGGCGCTTCTGGTCACGACCCCCTCCGAGACGACCCGGTTCGTGGTGTCCAAGTCGCTGCGCCTCGTGCAGGAAGCAGGGGTCGGCGTGGTGGGCTTGGTCGCCAATATGACCGAGCACGAGTGCACCCAGTGCGGGCACCGGTCGAATCTGTTCGAGTCAGGGGGAGCGGAGCGTCTCGCGGCTGAATCCAGCGTGCCGCTGTGGGCCAGCATTCCGTTCGATCCTCGCCTGGGTGCGTCCACCGATCTCGGCGAGCCCTTGGTCACCAAAGAGCCCGAGGCAACGGCGAGCCGAGCCATCCTGGCCCTCGCCGACCGCGTCGAGGCCGCCACCCAAGCCGGAGCGGACACCGAATGAAGTTCCTGTGCTTGGAGTGCGACGAGGCGATGGACTTCGCGGAGCGTCAGCTACCGGGCGACGGGACCCTGGCCGCCGTGTTCAAGTGTCCGGGTTGCGGCCGAGAGATGGCCATGCTCACCAACCCCATGGAAACCCAGCTCGTCAGCAGCCTGGGAGTGAAGATCGGGGGCCGCGATGTACCGGCCCAGCCGATGGAGCTGGTGAGGGGCTCACTGGAGGGGGGGAGGGAGCAGGCGTTCCAGGAACCCGTCCCCCCGCTTTCGCAGGACGTGCCGGCGGCGGGGATCCCGAACCCCGCGGGTTCCGGGCCCGTCGTCTGGACGCCCGAGGCCGTGGACCGCCTGACCCGCGTGCCCAAGTTCGTGCGCGGTATGGTCAAGAGGATCTACGGCGAGTGGGCGCGCGAACACGGAATAGCCGAGATGACCCCCGAGCTCATGGACCAGGCGCGCACCGAGCTGGGGATGGAGGGCATGTAGCCGTGACGGCTGCGGACCCGGCCGCCTTCGTAAGGCTCGAGGGCGGCTCATACCGCTACCGGTCCGGCCGCCCGGGCGTAACGGGTATTACCCTGGACGTCGAACCGGGCGAGCGCGTCGTGCTCATGGGCCCGAACGGCTCGGGCAAGACTACGGTGCTGCGGCTGATCACCGGCGAGTTGAAGCCCGGGCAGGGATCGGTCATCGTGCTGGGCCACACCGCCGCCTCCCTGCCCGCGCACCTCCGCCGGCGCATGGGAGTGGTGGCGTCCGAGACGGTCCACATCGACACGCTGCCGGCCCGTGACAACGCACTATTCTTCGCCCGGGCCGCCGGTCTCTCGCGCGATCGAGCCGATGCCGCCGTGAGCGGGTTGCTCAAGAGGTTCGGCCTCGCGGCCGACAGCGACGTTCCGCCCAGCGACTACTCGTACGGCATGCGCCGAAAGCTTCTGTTGGTCGAGGCGCTGGCGCACGAACCGGACTTGCTCTTGTTGGACGAGCCGACCCTGGGGCTCGATCCACGAGCGAGGGCAGTGCTACTCGACCTTCTTCATGGGTGCACACGCGAGGGAGCATGTGTGGTGGCTGCGCTCAACGGTCCGATCGACGCTCTGGCATTGGCGAGCAGAGTGGTGTTCCTGCGCAGCGGCGAGGTGGTGGCGGACGACACGCCCGAGGGCCTGCTCGCTCGCCTCGCCAACCGCACGCTCATAACCATCGAGGTGGACCGCCCTTCGAAAGGAGACGCCGACTACCCGGAAGGCGTGACCGTCAACGAGACCGGAGGGAGCATTCTCGCGACCAGCGAGTTCGGACCGGGGGTCCTACCGGCTCTGTGCCAGGCAGTGCTCGCAAGCGGGCGGACCATTCAGTCGGTGCGCGTGAAGGAGCCGGACCTCGCCGACGTTTTCGCGCATCTCACGGGGCAACCGCTGGCGCCTGTCACCCCGTCGGCGGACCCTTCCCTCCCGGGGACCGTTCGATGATCGGGCTCATCTGGTCTCTCGAGTGGGCGGTGGCCACCCACAGACGGCGGCTCTTCGCGCTCAACACCCTCATTCCGCTCCTGCTGGTCGGTCCGATCGCCTTGAGCTCGGCCCCCGCTCAGCACGCGGCGGCGGTCTACACCGTGCTCTTCGCGATCTTCGGCGCCTTCGGCTCATGCATCCCGCTCATCCGGGATGGGGAGTCCGGTCTCCTGACACGGTTCATGCTTGCGGGCGTATCGCCTCGGTCTTTACTGACCCAGCGGGTGCTGGCAGCAACCTCGCTCGACACGGTGCAACTCCTGCCGAGTCTGGCCGTGGTCGCCCTTGCGAGCGGCAGCGCCCAGGCATTCGGAGGGGTGTTGGCGGCACTCATGCTCACGCTGCTGGTGGCCAACTTGGTGGGCGTTTGGGCCGCCGCGCTCGCACGATCGGTGGCCGAAGGCGCACTCTTCGCGGCCGTCTCGTCGCTGCTGCTGCTGCACGCCGGTGGCGCGTTCCGGACGCCGGCACCCGGCTCGCTCGCGGCGGGCGTGGAACGACTCGTGCCGTTCCGCCTCCTTCACGAGTCCCTGCTGGCGGCAGAAGGACTCGCTCCGGTCGGATCCGGCGCGGATCCGCTTCCTCCGATTCTGGTCGCGGCAGCCCTCGCCCTCTTAACGCTCGTGGGGTCGCGGCGGGTCGCGATCAGAGCCGTTTGACATGCCGCGCGCGGGCTGGGTATACTGGCTCCCGACGTAGCCTCGATCAGGCCAAAACAAAGCGTCTCGTCGTTTTGAACGCCGGGGCCGGTAAAGGCCCGGCAAGCAGATGAGGAGACGTCGTTCCGGTAAGCAAGAGGAGCTGTCCGGAGCCGATACATGGGAGCTTATGGAGGGCCGCCACCCTCCTTTTTTACGAAGTCCGGACTGGCACCGGCTTCGATAATGCAGTCACAGCGGCGTGCCCAGGTTTGGGACATCTCCGATAGATCGCAACGCGTGTGAGGATATCGCGTTGTTGTCGGTCGGCAGGTCGGACTGGGGATCCCGCGTTTAGGGGTGGCCCATGTATCGTGAGGTATTCGTCCCGGTAGACAACTCCGAGTGTTCGGATTGGGCGGTCCAGTGCGCGATTGAGTTGTGCCGACGCTCCGAGGGCCGCATCACCGGAAACCACGTTTATGCCGCCCGCCTCCACGACATCCGATTCCGCCAGCTGGAGACCGGGCTTCCCGCCCAGTTCCAGACTCCCGACGAGATCAAGCGGCAGCGAAAGGTCCACGACAAGCTGATCGAGAAGGGCCTCCAACTCATCTCCGATTCCTTCCTGGATCAGACCGAGAAGCAGTGCAATGAGGCCGAGGTACGCATCACCCGTCAACTCCTCGAGGGCATCAACTACGAGGAGATCATCAGAGAGGCCAACGGCGGCCAGGGAAGACTGCCCAGCCTGATCGGCTTCGACCCCAACATCGCGGACAAGTACGACGGAGGCTCCAAGGTCCGCTCCGACGTGAAGATCGACGAAAGCGGCAGAATCATTGCCGAAGACGAGGACCAGGACGAGCGTGAGGCCGGACGGAGCGGACGCGATTACGACCTGCTCGTCATGGGCGCGCACGGAATCGGGCGCCAGCCGTTCTCACAACTCGGCGGCGTGGTCGCGCGGGTCATCCGGCGAGTCGAGAGGGACGCGCTCATTGTCAAGAACGGCCGTCCCCTGACCGGCGGCGACTGGATCGTGTGCATCGACGGTTCCGCGTACTCGTACAAGGCCATGCGGCTCGCGCTCGAGATGGCCCGCGAGTTCGGAGCCAAGCTCCACGTGTGCTCGGCGTTCGACGTCGAGTACCACCACGCGGTCTTCGGCAACATCAAGGACGTGCTGTCGGTCCAAGCCTCGAAGATCTTCAAGTTCGAGGAGCAGGAGGAGCTCCACAACAACATCATCGACAAGGGGCTTCTCAAGCTCTGTCAGGCCAATCTAAAACGGGCCGAGGTCATGGCGGGCGAGTTCGAGGACGTCGAGATCGAGACCCAGGTCCTCATCGGAAAGCCGTTCCAGAGTGTGCTGCAGTGGACCGAGGAACTCGAGCCGTCCCTGCTCATCCTCGCTCGGCACGGCAGCCACCGGGTTGAAGACACCGACATGGGCTCGCAGGCCGAAAACCTGTGCCGGCTGGCTCCCACCAACGTGCTGCTCGTAGGCACCGCCGATGTGAGCTCCGAGGACGTTCCATGGATCGAGGAGGACGGTGAAAAGGGCATCGAATGGGCGCCCGACGCCGAAGTGCGCATCCTCCGTGTGCCGCCGTTCGCGCTGGGCATCGCACGCAATGCGGTCGAGGAATACGTACTCGACAACTTCGGCCCGGGTGCCAACGGAACGTACCGCGAGAACGACGCCGAGAGGCAGGCAGCGGTCCCACCTCTAGGCACGGACGGGCTCCCCATGGTGACCGGCGCGCGCTTGGACGAGGCGATCAAGAAGCTGCTGCCTACGCACATGCAGTTGATCATGGGAATCGGAACCGCCGAAGAGTTGGCACTCGCCGAGGTGAAGGCCGACGAGGCCATGAAGCGCACGGTCGTGCAGGGATCCGACGCGGACGCGATGCCCGAAATCGCGACCATCGATGCGGCCTGCCCCTACACCGGGCATATGCAGACGCGGGAGCGCAACGCTTCCGATCCGGTCGTCTGGACCAACGAGGCGTTCGACCGCCTGAGGCAGGTGCCGCTCATCGCTCGGCCATTGGCCCGCAATACGGTGGAGCGCTTCAGCCGTGAGAGCGGTTTCTGGCGAGTCACCACCCACGTCATGGATGAGAACAAGCAAGCCATGATCGAGGCCGACGAGTTCGATATGGACACCATGCTCGTGATGTTCCGCGAGCTCCAGACCAAACAGATCCAGGCGGCGGCCGAGGGGGTGGACGGCATCACGCCGGAGATGCGGAAATTCATCGAGGAGGCCAAGGCCAACGGCGTGACCCGATGTCCCATTCGGGACGTCGCGGAGCAGGCCGACAAGTGCCCCGTCGACTTCAAGACGGTGAGCCCCGAAGACGCGAAAGCCGCGATCGAGCAGTTCATGTCGACAAAGGACACCGACTAGGTGCCCCTCCAGTCCGCGCCCTCAACTTCGCCCGCCACTGCGGACAGCACGTTCACCTACGTGCCGCACATCGTCGCGTGGAACCTCACCAAGCGCTGCAACCTCGCGTGCGCGCACTGCTACATCTCGGCCGGCTCGTGGCAGGCCACCTCCGACGAGCTGTCGACCGAGGAATGCCTGCGCATCCTGGACGAGGTCCTGGACGTCAACCCGAATCCGATGCTGATCCTCACGGGAGGAGAGCCGCTCCTGAGGGACGATCTCGAGGTGCTCGTCGAGCGGGCCTCCTCGCGGGGCGCCACGGTGGTGGTCGGAACCAACGGCACCCGGCTGACCGACGAACGCATCGGCACACTCATGGCCGCCGGGCTCAAGGGAGTGGCCGTGAGCGTGGACTCTCTGCACGCCGCCTATCACGACCGCTTCCGGCACGGCGGCGGAGCGCTCGCCGACACCCTGGCGGCCGTCGAACGCTGTCGCGCCTCCAAGTTGGACTTCGTGATCCAGACGACCATCACGAAGGGCAACCGGCCCGAGCTGGGGAGCCTGGTCGAGTGGGCGGCCGAGTCCGGAGCGGTGTCGTTCAACCTGTACTTTCTCGTGCCGACGGGCCGAGGTGACCGTATGCGCGGTCTCAGCCCCGGCGAGAACGAGGAGGTGCTCGCCGAACTCGCCGCACTGGAGAGGGAGTACCGCGGTCGCATGATGATCCGCTCGAAGTGCCAGCCCCAGATTATGCGGCACATTCTCCAGGGCGACCCCGAGTCGCCGCTGCTCAACTATCAGACACGCTGTCCGTGCGGCGTGCACTACGTGCGCATCACGCCCGAGGGCAAGGTCACCCCATGCCCGTACCTCCCCGAGGTGGCCGGCGACCTGATGGAGGCGAGCTTCCGGGAGATCTGGGAGACCTCGCCCGTGCTGCTCGAGTTGCGCGGGGGCGAGGTGGGTGGCCGCTGCGGAAAGTGCGAGTACCGGCAGGTCTGCGGGGGATGCAGGGCCAGAGCGTACGCCGAGACGGGCGACCTGATGGGACCCGATGACTCCTGCGCATACGATCCACCGGGCGACCTAGATGTCATCGAACCCGGTGGACGGATCTTCTACGGGCAGTCCGCCGAGACGGCACTGTCCTGGAGCCCCGAGGCCCGCGAGAGACTGAATGCCATCCCCAGTTTCGTCCGGGGCGTGGTGACGGCGCGCATCGAGAAGTTCGCGCTCGAAAAGGGCTACCAACACATCGACGCGGACGTGATGGCCGAGGTGCGGCGCACCATGCCCGGGGACTTTTCCAAGAAGCTCCCGTTCTTCCTGCGGCACGGCGGTCGGGCGTGAACGGGGCAGGCTGATGATCGAGCGCATGCGATGAGCGAGCGGCTTACGAGCAGGGCTCGGCGCTTGCCGCTGTGGCTGGGTGGGATAGGCCTCCTTACACTCTTGAGCTTAGTATCGCCCGACGGCATCACGGCCCAGGAACTCTCGCGGACTTACGGTGACTTTCCGCTGATCGGCTCCAGGGCAGCGGTTTGGATCGCGGCTCAAGTCCACCTGCTCTTCGCCGCGTTCGTCCTGGGTGTTCCGATGTTCGCCGTGGTGGCCGAGGCAATCGGCATTTTCGGCAAGGACCGGAAATACGACAAGCTGGCGAAGGAGTTCACCCGGCTGCTCCTTGTTGCATACTCCGCGACCGCGATCTGGGGCGCGATCCTCTCGTTCCTTCTGGTCACGCTCTACCCGCGCCTCTGGGTCTATCTCACGCAGGTCTTCGCGCCGTCCATGTGGGTGTATGCCGGTCTGTTCTTCTTCGAGTCCTTTACGCTCTACCTCTACTACTACGGGTGGGACCGCTGGGCGGAGGGCCGGGCCAAGATGATGCACTGGGGCCTGGGCATCATGCTGAACGTGTTTGGGACGACGGTGATGTTCATCGCGAACTCGTGGCTCACGTTCATGATGAGCCCGCCCGCCGACCTGACGCCCGACACCTCGCCGGACATGGTTCAGTTCTGGAGCGCGTTCGCCAACGCCACCTGGATGCCGATCAATATCCACCGGATCATTGCCAACGTGGTGTTCGGCGGGGCGATCGTAGGAGCGTACGCGGCCTACCGGTTTCTCACCGCTAAGACCGACGAGGAACGCGCCCACTACGACTGGATGGGGTACGTCGGCAACCTCATCGCGATCGGCGCACTCATCGTGCTGCCGTTCGCCGGCTACTATCTCGGACGCGAGATCTACGAATTCAGCCCGGGCATGGGCCAGACGCTCATGGGCGGGTTCATGAGTTGGCTCTGGATCATTCAAGCGTTCCTGATCGGTGTGTTGTTCCTTACGGGCAACTACTACCTGTGGATCGGCATGGGGCGCATTCCCGGCGCGGAACGCTTCACGCCGTACACGAAGTACATGTTGATCGTGCTGGTGGCGGGCGTGATAGTCTGGGCCACCCCCCACACCATGATCGCAAGCCGCGAAGAGATTGCGGCCATGGGTGGCACCTACCACCCGTTCCTCGGCGTGCTTGGCGTCATGAGCGCCAAGAACACCGCCGTAAACATCATGATTCTGACTACGTTCCTGTCGTTCCTGCTTTACCGGCGGGCCAACAAGGAGCCGGTGGTCGAGTGGGCGAAGACGGGGACGAGGATCCAGGGTGTGCTGTTCGTAGTTTGTGCCGCGATCGTGATCTTCTACGGCATCTACGGTTACTTCGTCACGGCCATCGTGCGGATCGGGTTTTCGGTCTATCAGGTGCTGGCGGTGATCGCCACCATTTTCAGCGTCTTGGCCATCGACATCGCGATCGGGCGGGGCGCCAAATCACGCGGCGCGATCCGCTGGGGAAAGATGCCGGAGCGCTCGCAATACGCGCTCTTCATCCTGGCCGTCTCGTTCACATGGCTCATGGGCCTCATGGGCTACGCCCGTAGCGGCATCCGGCAGCATTGGCACGTGTGGGAGGTGGTCCGCGACACGAGCACGTTTGCCGCCACGCCGGCCCTCGGGTACGCCTCGCAGATCATCTCGGTGTGCGTGCTGATCTTCTTCGGGCTGGTGGCGTTCATCTTCTGGGTGGGCGGGCTGGCTGAGAAACCCGTCCTCTCGGGAGTGGGCTCGGAGGGAGGAGACTGACCATGTGGCAAACGAACTTGAAGGTGCTCGCCGTGGTCCTCGGCACGCTCGCCGTGTTCACGATCGTTTCCAGTTCGATCCCGCAGCTCCAATCGGTCGTGCCGGAGGACCTGAGCTTTTCGCGTGACGTTACCGCCGCGGAGTTGATGGCCGCGGGGCACGCCCTGTATGAGGGTGCCGGCGGTTGCACCGACTGCCACGGCGTCGGTACGCGGGCGCCCAACCTGCTCACCGACGAAGCCGGCACGGGGCAGATTGGCGTGCGCTGCGCCAGCCGCGTGGCCGGCCAGGACTGCAAGGCCTACCTGTTTGCCTCCCTGGTGGACCCGACCGCATTCGAGGTCGACGGCTACATCCCCATTATGGCCGACATGAGCAGGACGCTCTCCACCGAGCAGCTCTGGGCGCTGGTGGCGTATCTACAGTCCCACGGTGGCGAGGTGACCGTCACGGGCGCTGACATCGAGTCCGAAGGCGAAGATGAATCGACGGGTGCAGCCGTGTCTGGGGCGGCTGCCGCGGCGGGACCCACTAGCGCATCGACCGACCCGGTCGAGATCATGACGGCCAACGCCTGCCTGGGCTGCCACGTCATGGACGGCGCCGGCGCCCCGCTCGGGCCGTCCTTCGACGGCATCGGCAGCCGCGTGAGCGCCGACTACATCCGCGAGTCGATTCTGGATCCGCGGGCGGGCGCCTCCGACGGGTTCGAAGCCCTGATCCAGTTGATGCCTCCCACGTACGGGGAGCAACTCAGCGCGGCCCAACTCGAGGCGATCGTCCGGTTCCTTGCCGACAGGAGATAGGCCCGCCATGAGCAAGTATCTAGGACAACCTTTCGGGCAGTCCGTGGCCGTACTCGTCGCGGCGTATCTGCTCATAGAATTCGGCATCGTCTACCTCCCCCCGCTCATCGGGGTCGCTAGCGCGCCGCTGCCCGCTTCGGTTGTCCTCCAGTACATGCTCACCGTGATCGTGGGGATCCTCGTGTGGGTCAGCGGCGACGAGGCGCGCTGGTCGGAGTTCAAGCAACCGATACACCGCGTCATGGTCGATCCCGAGCGCAAGGTCGCCCGCGGGGTCCTGCTCGTCGCTACGCCTCTCCTGGTCTCGTTCGTGACGTTCGACCGCGTGAGGCCGTCGGTGTCCGCGCCCGTCAGCTTCCGCTCGATCCACCCGGCGCCACCGGGCCAGATCGACTTCCAGGGCCGCACGATGCAGCTCACGGGACTCGAGAACCCGCTGCGCTCCATCGGCGGATCGTTGAAGGAGCACTACGAGGAAGGCAAGCGTATCTACTACCAGAACTGCCTGGCATGTCACGGCGACGGCTTGGCGGGACTCGGGTACTACTCCCAAGGGTTCAACCCGGTGCCGCTGAGCTTCCAGGACGTGGGCACCATCGCGCAGCTCACGGAGAGCGTGGTGTTCTGGAGGATCGCCAAGGGCGGGCCGGGGCTCCCAAACGAGGGCGGCCCGTGGAATTCGGCCATGCCAGCGTGGGAGGACTTTCTGAGCGAGGACGACATCTGGGCGGTGATCATCTTCCTGTATGAGCAGTCGGGGCATACGCCGAGGACCTGGGGTGACGAAGGGGAAGAGGGGGGGCACTGATGCGGAATCTCACTGTGGTCAATGGAGCCAGGACGTGTCACCTCCCTCCGCTTGGACGATCGTTGATCGCAAGCCGCTTCGGGAGGCGACACGTCCTGGCTCCTGGGCGATTGGTTGGCGCGGCGGTGCTCGCGCTCTTCTTTCTTGCAGGCGGTGCGAGGGGGTTATCTGGACAGGAGGATCTGGGGAAGGTCACCTATGATCGCTGGTGCTCGGGGTGCCATGGGGTGGATGGGGATGGGCAAGGGGTGGCGGCGGAGTATATGCTGCCGCGGCCTCGTGATTTTACGTTGGCGCTTTATCAGATTCGGACGACGGCCAGTGGGGAATTGCCTACTGATGAGGACATCCGGCGGATTATCGACGTGGGTATGCCTACCACTACCATGCCGGGGTGGGAAGATCTGCTTTCCGACGCGGAGCGGGACGCGCTCGTCGAATATCTCAAGAGCTTCTCGCGCTTCTTCGGGCGCGGTGATCCGCCGCAGGCGATCGACTTCGGCAGCGCGACCAGAGTGTCCAGCGCGGTGCTGGCCGAGGGCCGGGAGCAGTACGAGGCAATGGAGTGCTTCAAGTGCCACGGGGAGTTCGGGCGAGGTGATGGAACATCGGCTACCACACTCGAGGACGACGGATCTTTCCCGATCCGCGCGGCCGATCTCTCGGAGAACTGGAAGTTCAACGGGGGCGGATCCGTCGAGGATATCTTCCGGCGGCTACGTACCGGCCTCGACGGAACACCCATGCCCTCCTACCAGGACGTGATCGACGCTGGGGTGATTACAGAGGAACAGCTCTGGTCGGTCGCTCACTACGTGCGCAGCCTCGCGCCCGAGGATGCACCCGGAATCGACGAGGTCATCCGGGCCGAGTTGGTCCAGGACGCCCCGCTTCCCACCACGGCCGACGATCCGGCCTGGGACGGGGTAGGCGTCTCATACATCCCCTTGGTGGGGCAGATCATCGTCAGCCCTCGTTGGTTCGATCCCCGCGTGGACGGCCTCTGGGTGCAGGCTATGCACGACGGTCAGGATATGGCCATGCGAATCCGCTGGAGCGATCCGTCGCAGAGCCCCGATCCGGACTGGGCAGAGTGGAAGGCTCGCGTCATCGACCTGATGGCGCCCAAGGAGGGCGACCCGCCCGAGGCCGGGCCAACGCCCGACCGCCTGGTGGTCCAGTTTCCCAAGGAAATACCGACCGGCCTGGAGCGCCCCTATTTCCTGATGGGAGACCAACGTAATCCAGTCTACCTGTGGCAGTGGCGAAGCGACCAGCACGGCGCCGTCGAGGCAGAAGCCCGGGGTCTAGGCACCGCCGGGGCACTTCCCTCGGCCGAGCGTGCAGTGACGGCGGGCGCTACGTTCGCGAACGGCCAGTGGACCCTGATGCTCCGCCGGCCACTGACGACCGACAGCGGCTCCGATCTGGACTTCACCACCGGTGAGGCGATCCCGGTCGCGTTCTTCGCCTGGGACGGCGACAACGGAGAGTCGGGAACCAGGGCCGCGATCAGTTCATGGTATTTCGTCTTTCTCGAAGAGCCTACACGCGCTACCGTGTTCATCGCCCCGCTGGCGGCCTTCGCGATTACGGGAGGCCTGGGCTTGTTGGTAATCGGGCGCGCACAGAAGCGAGAGCAGGAGGGCGTTGTCACAGAGGATGATGCGCCCGATGAGGAGTAACTGGACGACACAGCACGATAATTCACTCAGTTGTATCGGAGGTAGCATGTTTGATGGGATCGACCTGAAAATGGTCATGGCCGCTACCGTGGCCGGGCTCATCGCGACCGGATGCGGAGGCGGAGGCGATGCAGGGGGTGGAGATTCGGGTGGTGACTCGGCGGCAGTGGAGAATCCAGTCGACCCGGCAACCGCGGGCAACATCTCCGGATCGATCGCCTTCGAGGGTGACGCGCCGGCGATGCGGGTGATCGACATGGCCGAAGAACCGGTCTGCGCCGACAAGCACGCGTCCACGCCGATGACCGAGGACGTCGTCGTGAACGACAACGGCACGCTGGCCAACGTTTTCGTCTACGTGAAGGAGGGCTTGGAGAATCTCGAGTTCCCGACGCCCAGCCAGCCCGTTCTGCTGGATCAGGACGGCTGCGTATACAACCCCCATGTGCTCGGCGTGATGGCGGGCCAGGACATAACCATCAAGAACAGCGACGGCCTGCTGCACAACATCAACGCCTCGCCGACGGAGAACCGCGGCTTCAACATGAGCCAACCCGTTGCCATGGAGGGCACGCGGAGCTTCCCTGTCGCCGAGGTGATGGTCCCGCTCCGGTGTGACGTGCACGGATGGATGACGGCCTACATCGGCGTAGTCGACAATCCGTTCTATGCGGTTTCCGGCAGTGACGGATCGTTCGACCTGTCCACGCTTCCGCCTGGCGACTACGTGCTCGAGGCGTGGCACGAGCGGTACGGCACGCAGACCCAGAACGTGACGGTGGTGACGGGCGAGACCGCTACGGTGACGTTCATGTTCAGTGCGTCGATGGCAGGGGCGGTGGTGCCGCTCGGCGACGCGATCGACCCGCACAACCACAGCTCCGAGGCGGTAGGCGCGGACCAGTAGGCCCACGAACACCCCCCGGTCCCGGACTGGCTCTCCGGGACCGGGGGTTATCGAAGGTTCACATACCCAATGGGGGGCACGCGATGAACTGGTCCTGGATGCTGCCGGAGACCGTATCGACATACGGTCCGGCCATCGACCAGATGTACTACATCATCCTGGTGATCACCGGGGTGGTCTTCTTCCTGACGGAAGGCCTCCTGATCGCATTTCTGGTCATGTACCGGCACAAAGATGGAAGGAAGGCCGCGTACATTCACGTGAGCACGAAGGCCGAGGTGATCTGGACGGTGACGCCGTTCCTGATTGTCATGTCCATCGCGCTGGCGAGCAAGAGCTCGTGGGATCTGGTGAAGAACCCGGCCAACTTCCCTGCCGACGCGATGCAGGTGGTAGTCACTGCCAAACAGTTCGAGTGGAATGTGACGTACGCCGGCGCAGACGGACGCATAGGCACGGCCGACGATTTCACCTCCAGAAACCAGCTTCACGTTCCGGTCGATAAAGTTGTCAGCGTGAACCTGCGCTCAGAGGACGTGATCCACTCGTTCTTCCTCCCCGATTTCAGACTCAAACAGGATGCGGTGCCGGGCAAGGAGATATCCGTATGGTTCGAAGCGACCCGAACGGGTGAGTTCACGCTGGGCTGCGCCGAGCTGTGCGGCCTGGGGCACTACCGCATGAAGGGCACGGTGTTCGTGCACACGGAAGCAGACTTCCAATCCTGGGCCGCCAGCCGGGCCGAGGAGGAGCAGCAATGAGCACCGCTCAACTCGTCAGTAGCCTAGAGGGGGAAGATCGCTCCCAGCCCGGATACTCGGGTGAAGGGCATCACGAGATCAGCTTCATCCGGAAGTACATCTTCTCGACCGACCACAAGACGATCGGGAAGCAGTTCCTATTCCTCAGCCTGTTCTTCCTGGTGGTGGGCGGAGCCCTCGCCGGGATGATGCGCTGGCAGTTGGGTTTCCCCGGCCAGCCCCTGCCTGGAGGAGGAGTCTTCCCCGACACCATGGCCCCTGGCGGGATCATCCTGCCCGAATTCTACAACTCACTCGTCACGATGCACGGCACGATCATGGTGTTCTTCGCCATCATGCCGCTGCTCGTCGGCGTGTTCGGAAACCTGCTGATCCCCCTCCAGATCGGGGCGCCCGACATGGCGTTCCCAAAGCTGAACATGATGTCGTTCTGGCTGGCGGTACCGGCCGGGGCGGTCATGCTGGCCAGCTTTTTCGTGGAGGGTGGCGCGGCCGGCGCGGGTTGGACGTCCTACGCGCCGCTCAGCACCTCGGGCGAATGGACGGGAGTCTACCTGGGACAGCAGCTCTGGGTGGCCTCACTGATCATCATGGGGTTCTCGTCGCTCACGGGAGCAGTGAACTACATCACCACTGTGATCAACATGCGAGCCCCCGGCATGTCCTGGTTCCGGATCCCGCTGCCGACGTGGTCGCTGTTCATCACGGCCATCCTGATCCTGCTCGCGATTCCGATCCTGACGGGCGGCCTGATCATGCTGCTGTTCGATCAGACGATCGGGACGACGTTCTTCATTCCGGAGGGGAGCGGGGAGCCACTGCTCTGGCAGCATGTGTTCTGGTTCTTCGGCCACCCCGAGGTCTACATCCTCATTCTGCCGGCCATGGGGATCGTCTCCGAGGTCCTGGCGTGCCGTGCGCGCAAGCCCATTTTCGGGTACCACGCCATGGTGCTGGCCATGATAAGTATCGCGTTCCTGGGCTGGATCGTGTGGGGCCACCACATGTTCCAGAGCGGCATGAACCCGATGCTCGGCACCACGTTCATGATCTCGACGGTCGTGATCGCCGTGCCCTCGGCCATCAAGACGTTCAACTGGCTTGGCACGCTCTGGCGCGGTGACATCCACTTCGACACGCCCATGCTCCATGCGCTGTCGTTCGTGTCCATGTTCATCATCGGCGGGCTGAGCGGCATCTTCATGGCCTCCGCCCCAGTGGATATGTACATCCACGACACCTACTTCATCGTGGCTCACATCCACTACGTGCTGTTCGGTGGAAGCCTGTTCGGAATCTTCG
The DNA here is from genome assembly GCA_048061375.1 of Longimicrobiales bacterium. GTDB lineage: Bacteria > Gemmatimonadota > Gemmatimonadetes > Longimicrobiales > Gaopeijiaceae > JACZXQ01. The sequence goes on from JBGMRK010000039.1 coordinate 14,999, forward strand.
CGGGCATCACGTTCTGGTTCCCGAAGATGTTCGGCCGGATGATGGGCGAGGGGCTCGGCAAGATCCACTTCGTGCTCACGTTCGTCTTCTACAACATGGTGTTCTTCCCCATGCACAACCTCGGCGTGCAGGGCATGATGCGCCGGATCTACGACCCCAATGAGTACGAGTTCCTTCAGCCGCTGCAGGAGATGAACACGTTCATCTCGATCTCGGTCTTCCTGCTCGTCGCCACGCAGTTCCTGTTCGCGTTCAACTTCTTCTGGAGCATGTTCAAGGGACGGCACGCGCCTGCAAACCCGTGGAACTCGAACACGCTCGAGTGGACGGTGCCTTCGCCGCCACCGCACGGCAATTTCGACGTGATGCCGACGGTGTACCGGGGACCGTACGAGTACAGCTCACCCGAGGTCGATGCGGATTTCTATCCGCAAGACCAACCGCCACCGGCCACCGAATCAGGCGGCCACGCCGCGCCGGCGTCCTCTCCGGTGCACGCACCGGGGCCCGAATCCGTGCCGGGAGACTCACCATGAACCATTCGGCGACCGCGGTCATGGACAGCCGGCACCACCCCATGCCGGGCATGCAGGTATACAACCTGAAGCTGGGCATGTGGATCTTCCTGCTCAGCGAGGTGATGTTCTTCACCTCCCTGATCGGCTCGTACATCATCCTACGCTTCGCGCATCCGGAGCACTGGACGGAACCGGGCGTCATTCTGAATGTGCCACTCACCGCGGTCAACACGTTCCTGCTGATCTGCTCGAGCGTCACGATGGTCAAGGCGTTCGTGGCCATCGAGCGGGGCGACCAGAAGGGGCTGAAGCTGTGGCTCCTCGCCACCATCCTCATCGGGGCGTCGTTCGTCGGCATTCAGGTCTTCGAGTACACCAAGTTGATCCACGAAGGCTTCGTGCCGGCGTTCTCGGCGTACTCCGCTGAAGGGGGCAACCTGTACGGCGCGACCTTCTACTTGATGACCGGGTTCCACGGCGCGCACGTCACCATCGGCGTGCTCTGCCTGATCTTCGTCCTTTTCCGAGCGATGAAGGGAGCCTACACTGCTGAGAGCTATGGTGGAGTAGAGATCATCGGACTCTACTGGCACTTCGTCGATCTCGTGTGGATCATCCTCTTCACCATCGTCTACCTCTTGTAGGGCGAAAAGGGCATCATGGAACCCAACGCACATCCGCAACCGCGCTACATCCTCATCTGGGTGATCCTGCTAGTGCTGACGCTCGCCGAGGTCGGTTATGCGTTCATGGACCTACCCAAGATCGTAC
>JBGMRK010000040.1:0-12623 GCA_048061375.1 Longimicrobiales bacterium
CCATCCCGGTTCATCACGTAGATCTGCTGATTGCGGTACGTGTCGTCGTGCTGGTCACCCGCGCGGTAGGCAATCAGCCGGCCATCCGGAGAGGGCACGGGACCGCCGTCCGGTCCGCGCCGGTTCGTGAGTTGGCGAATGTCGCCCGAGGCGACCGCCACGGCGTAGATTTCCGACTCCTGCCAATTGTCGGGGCGGGCCCAATCTTCGGTCCGATTCGAGGTGAAGTAGATTTCAGTACCATCGGGGCTCCACGCCACACCATTGTGATTCCAGTCGCCGTCTGTGAGCTGTCGAGGCGTGCCACCCTCGGCCGGCACCACGAACAGGTGCGTCCAACCGGTGTCGATGTAACCCGCGCGGTCTCGCTTGTACCCGGGTCGCTCCACGATCTTGGGCTCACCCGTCCACTTCGCTCCGTCGGGGCGCGAGGGCAGCTTCACGCCTGCGAAGTCCGCAGGATCGTCTACCCGGGCGGTGAACGCGATCCAGTTCCCGTCGGGCGACCACCGGACGTTGGACGGAGCGTTCTCTAGGTGCGTGATCTGGCTGGTCGCGCCTTCGGCGTCCATCCAACGTACGAAGATCTGAGAACCCTCGGGCTCACCCTGTTTGACGAATAGAATGCGGGTGCCGTCGGGGGACCATCGAGCACCGCTGCCTTCCAAGAGCTGGCGGTTCCGGGAGCCGTCCGCATTCATGATCCAGAGCGAGGATCTTCGCCGATCGTTCAGCTTGTCGATCCAGCCCCGGGTGTACACGATCGCGGCGCCGTCGGGCGAGATCTGCGGGTTCGAGACGGACTCCATGTCGAGGTACGTCGCGAGCGAAAGCCGCTGGATCTTCGAGTCCTGAGCCGTGGCGCCCACCGGGGTAGCCAAGCCCAAGCCCAGGGCCAGGGCGATGAGGGTCCAAAGAAGGGAGGGTCGGCGCTCCATGGTGTGCTCCTCGGCAGACGGCGATTTCGTGCGCTCAGGCAGACGAACTGCCGACAAACATCGGAGGGAGCTCGCCTGCCTGGGAACGTACGGGGCCGCGTGCGGTGGCTACAAGCCCACCGCTCCATGGGCGTTCATTCTCCCCGGCCGATTTCGTGAACGTACGCGGCTGGGAGTCGAAGCAGCGCTCCGCAGGCACCGCAACTCTCTACCTGCCTCTGCGATTCAGAAAGGTGTCTGCGTACTGCGGTTGGACGGACCGATGATCACACCTGCGGTACTGATGAGCTTCAAGAAACCTCGGCGGTCAGTCTCGGCCGAGGTTTCTTGGCCGGCTACAGGTGGGTCATTTCTTCCGTTTTTCTCCGAGCTCACGGACGTAACCGATGACGGCCTGGATCTGCTCATCCGTGAACACATCCCGGTAGGGATCCATCTCACCTACGCCTTCGGCGATCATCTTGAACATGTCCTCGTCAGAGGTCTCATCCAGAAACTCGGGCGTCGTGAGATCCACTGGACGCGGGTCCATGCCTCGACCGGCACGACCGTTGCCGCGACCTTGGTTGCCGTGGCAGGCGGCGCATTCGGCCTTGTACAGTGCCTTGCCGTCGCCTTGGAGGAGCGACTGCTGCGTCGAGGTCGAGGCGGAAGGTGCCTCAACCGCATGCGGCAGCTCGGTCGTCGGCACTTGAGCGAACAGCGCCAAGGAAAAGAGGACGGCCGCCGCGCCGATTGTGGTGACTGTGATCAGTCGCTTCGCTCTCATCATCGTCCTCCGTGAAGTGGGGGTGTCCCGCCGCCGTGCGGCGGCGGGGCTATTGGTGATTAAAGGCCTGGCCCACGGGGCGGGGCTATCTTCCGTGTGGCGGCTCACTCTTGCTGGCGGCGGGCTTCTTGGGGCTCGCGCCCTTCGTCGCCGCACGATCTCCACTCGAGGCCGGCTGAGCTTCCGATGCGGCAGCCTGCTCCTGGCTTCTGGCTCCACGCTTAAGATAACGGAGAATTGCTTCCGCTTCGCTGTCGGCCAGCCTGGCGACAAGCTGCATATGAGTCATGACCGATTCCCACTTGACCGAGTCGTATTTGCTCCTGGGCTGGTTGTTGTGGCAGCTCGAGCAGGTTTGTGCCCAGATTTCCACATCGGAGCGTCCGTTGCTTTGGGCCAGGAGCGACCCGGGTATTGTAAGGATCACGGCCGCGGAGGCTACTGCGGCCCCGAATAGTTTCATTGTCTTGCTCATTGGTCTCTCCTCCTAGAAGACGACGTTCCACTGTAGCGCGAGCGTATCGTTGTCCTTCTCGAACCCATCCGCTTCACTATTGATATGGTACGCTACGCGAACCGAAGACGAAGCGCTCACGAAGAAATTTAGACCGAAAGAGAGTCGGCTCTGGTCAGCGCTCTCACCCGGCATTCCTCGGGCGCTCCAACGGATTACCGGCTCGACTTTGGGACCAGCGCGGTAGGCAGCCTGGACGTATCCACCCGTCTTGATGAGGTCGTCCGTGAACGTTTCCTGGTTGCCCCGAACGATCTCGCCTCGAAGTTCCAGGTCGTTGATGCGGTAGGCGGCATCTGCGCCAAGCAGCGTGAGGGTCAGGTCGCGGTCGGGGTCATCGAGGTAGTTTCCAGTTTGGACCGATACGGCGATGTCGAACCCCGCCGGTGCGAAATCGAAGCCGACCCTCGCTCCCACCATCTTATTGTCGTCCTTGCCGCCTCCCGAAAGTTTGTCCCGGTCGTTATCACGCAGGCCTCTGATGCCCGCGCCCTCGTCGCCCAGGAGGCCGTTGATGGCCCAGGCGTCGTATACGAAACGGTTGCCCGAGGTGCCCGCGGCGATCCCACCGCTAATCCATATGCCTACATCGCTGTAGGTCTGCGGAAGGATGTCCTTGAAGCCGTTGGGCCGGTCCGGCAACTTGTTGATCCAGGTCGGATGGAGATCCCGATTGAACCGTCCAAACGGGACGATGAACTTCCCGGCCATGATCTTCAAACCGTCGATTCCGGTATAACCGAGGAATCCGTACTCGAACTCGAGTTCCTCTCCGCCGTGCTCGTACTCGACTTCGGCGCCGACAAACAGGTCGGACGTGATGTTCCCCTGGAAAATCATGTTGAAGTGATAGTTGTCGAAGTAGAACTCCTTATTGTCGGATCCGATCTTGTCGACGATGGCAACCAGATCTGCGTACCCGGTGACCATCAGACCCTGGGCGGCCGTGCTCTTGGGCATTGCCATGGACGCTGCAATCAGCCCCCACGCCAGGAACTCGGCTGGTCGTATTCGCATGGTGTGCTCCCTATTTGAACCTAAGTGAAGTTCCAGAGGAGGTTGCTTCCCTCTGGGGACACGCCCCTCGGTGCTTTCCCTGCGATCCATGCAAAAAAGCTAGGAAGCGGCGTCTGAAGAATGGGTGAAGATGAGATGAAGAAACCTTCAGCTTTCCTTCACCGCTGGTTCATGTGATTCCGCGAGCTTGAGTGCAAGGTGTGTGGGGGTATCCCGAGAGCGGAAGGCGCTTTTGTGGACGTATCGAGTACGTTCAGCGCTTCGGCTGCTCCTCGCACAGCAACTCGGAGAGTGGCAGCATGCGCGTCCTCATAATCGAAGACGACAAGCGGGTCACCAGCCTCCTGGGAAAGGGGCTGCGAGAGGAGGGCTACTCGGTCGATGTAACCCATGACGGTTTGTACGCAGCCCTGCAGGCACGGGTCTACGAGTTCGACCTGCTGCTGGTCGACGTCATGCCGCCAGGGGAGGCCGGGCTCGAGTTCGTTCGGGAGCTTCGGTCCGCAGGCTGTGCCGTGCCTGTGCTCATGCTCACCGAGATGGCTTCGGAAGCCGATGTAGTAGCCGGATTGGACGCGGGGGCGGACGACTATCTCACCGAGCCGTTTGGGTTCGACGAACTGCTCGCCCGCGTCCGAGCGCTGTTACGTCGCGGCGGTAGCGGGCGCGAGGAGCGTCTCATCTACCACGATGTGGAAATCAACCGGCTCAAACACCAGGCTTCCCGCCAGGGAAAGCGGTTACACTTAACGCCCAAGGAGTTTCAGCTACTCGAATTCTTCATCCAGCATCCGGAGCAAGTGGTCAGAAGAGCGGATCTGCTGGAGAAGGTATGGGATGTCAGTTTCGATCCCTTGAGCAACGTCGTGGACGTCCACGTCGGCCACCTGAGGCGCAAACTTCGTGAGGCGGGTGACGGAGACCTCGTGCATACCGTGCGGGGCGTCGGATACGTCTTCCAAGAGGAAGCTCCGAAGTGAGCTGGTCGCTCGGATGCCGACCCCTGATCACCCAGCCAAACTGGAGTGCGCAATGAGTTTTACGCGTCCACGTTGTAATTACTTTTTCGTCTCCATGGTCGCCGGATTCATCGTCGGCCCGGCGGCGCTGTCCGCGCAGTACGTGCCGGGTCGGGGCGACGCCTGGGAAAGTCGCCGCCCGGATCAGGTCGGCATGGATGCGGCAGGCGTTCAAGCCGCCGTGGACTACGCGCTGGCTCACGAGGCACCCCAGCCGCGCGACCAGGAGGAAGGGCAAAATCGCTCGTTCGGGCGTGAACCGTTCGGGTTCGGAATCGGCCCGTACAAGGTCCGCGGCGGCGCGGCCGGCGTGATCGTGCGTCATGGCTACATCGTGGCCGAATGGGGTGAAACTCGCCGGGTGGACATGACGCACAGCGTGACCAAGTCGTTTCTGTCGACCACGGTGGGGCTGGCTTGGCAGGACGGCCTGATCGCCTCACTGGATGATCTGGCGAGTGGATATATGGCGCCGGTCGATCTGCCTCCGGGCGATGGGGAGCCCGGTATCGACCGGGTAGGGTTCGGTGAGCCTGACCTCGCCACGCTCTTCAATACGGAGCACAACCGGCAGATCACCTGGGACCACCTGCTGCGCCAGACCTCGGACTGGGAGGGCACGCTATGGGGCAAGCCCGACTGGGCCGACCGACCCGACCGCGATCCGTCGACGTGGACCACGCGGGAGCGTCCCGCGCCCGGAACGCTCTTCGAGTACAACGACACCCGCGTGAACCTGCTCGCCCTGCTGGCCACCGGCGTTTGGCGGAAGCCGCTTCCCGAGGTTCTCGAGGAGCGGGTGATGAACCCGATCGGCGCCTCGCCCACGTGGCGGTGGCACGGATACGAGAATTCGTGGATCACGCTGGATGGTCGCTTGGTGCAGTCCGTGAGCGGAGGCGGTCATTGGGGTGGGGGCATGTTCATCAATGCCCGGGATCAGGCCAGGTTCGGCCTGTTCACTCTCCGGCGCGGCCGTTGGGGGGATGAGCAACTCCTGGCGGAAGAGTGGTTCGACATGGCTACCACGCCCTCGTCTGCGAACGGCACCTACGGGTTCATGAACTACTTCCTGAACCTGCCGAACGCACAGGGCACCAAACGTTACCCCAGCGCGCCGGAGTCGGCATACGCTCACCTCGGTAACGGCACCAACATGGTGTACGTCGATCCCGAGAACGATCTGGTGGTCGTGGCACGCTGGATTCCGGGGCGAGACATCGACGAGTTGCTGAGGCTGGTGATCGAGTCGATCGAGTAGGGGGAGAACTCGCGAGCTGAGGCTACGCCTCGCCGCAAGGACTCTGGTCGATCCGGTGCGGGGCGAGACGACCTCACCGGACTTCTTCATCCTCGTACGCGCGGAGCCGCTACGGCATGACCCCGGCGGTGACGCTCTGATCAAGGTTCTGTGGGCAGAGACGAAAGACAGAGTCGGCCCATTGCGCGACCACCGAGTGTGCCCCCAAGGTACGGGCTCGAATCGCACCATTTTGGGAGGACACCATGCGCCAAGTGATAAAGCCTCTTTCGTGCCTGACTGTGGCTCTTGCCGTCGCCGGCTGTGCCGGGACGGAGGGGGGCGAGGAATCCGAGGCTGAGCTCGTGGAGCGCGCGCGCGCCATCCACGAGCGGGTGATCACGATCGACACCCACGACGACATCCCATCCAACTTCGCCACGGACGAGGTGGACCCGCTGAATGCGGACCGGCAGGTGACCCTCGAGAAGATGCGGGCGGGAGGACTCGACGTGGCGTTCTTCGTCGTTTATGTGGGCCAAACGGAGCGCACGCCGGAGAACTACGAGCAGGCCAAGGCCGACGCGATGACCAAGTTCGACGCCATCCACCGCCTGGCCGAGGAAATGTATCCGGATCAGATCGAGGTCGCGCATAGCGCGGACGATGTCGAACGCATCCACGCGTCGGGCAAGCTGGTGGCCGCCATCGGGATCGAGAACGGCTATGCGATCGGCAAGGACCTCTCGTTGCTCCAGAAGTACTACGAACTGGGTGGGCGCTACATCACGCTGGCCCACAACGGGCACAACGATATCTCCGACTCGGCCACCCCGCGGCCGGACCTGGGCGACGCCGAGGCCGAGCACGGCGGCCTGAGCGAGTTCGGCGAACGGGTCGTGGCGGAGATGAACCGACTCGGCATCATCGTCGACGTGTCGCACATCTCCAAGGATGCCAGCCTGCACGCCATGCGGGTGTCGCGTGCTCCGGTCATCGCGTCGCACTCGAGCAGTAGGGCCTTGGCGGACGTGCCCCGCAACCTGGACGATGACCAACTGCTGGCCCTAAAGGAGAACGGTGGCGTCATGCAGACCGTCGCTCTAGGCAGTTTCTTGAAGGTGCAGCCGGCGGAGTACGATGAGGCGGTGCGAGCCATTCGCGAGGAGATGGATATCAGCGGTGGCTTCGGGGGTGTGATGCGCCTCGACCCGGAGCGGCGGACCGAGTACGATCGCCGCGTTGGGGAGCTCGACGAGCGCTGGCCTCCGGCCAACCTCCAGGACTACGTGAACCATATCGACTACGCGGTCGACTTGATCGGCATCGACCACGTGGGCATCAGCTCCGACTTCGACGGCGGCGGAGGCATCGAGGGCTGGAGGGACGCCAGCGAGAGCCTCAACGTCACGATCGAGCTCGTTCGCCGCGGCTACGCGGAGGGGGATATCAGGAAGCTTTGGGGCGGCAACACGCTTCGCGTGTGGCGTGAGGTGGAAAGGGTCGCCACCGAGATGCAGGAGGAAGGGTAGCACTTGCCGATATCGTCTCGGGATTTCGGAGAGAACGAATGGGGCCTGATCCTCGGAGGCTCCAGCGGCTTTGGCCTCGCGACGGCCCATAAACTCGCCCAGCACGGCCTCAACCTGTGTATCGTGCACAGGGACCGACGCGGGGCCATGAGCCGTATCGAGCCCGAATTCGAGCGCATCGGGAGTCAGGGCGTCACTCTACTCACGTTCAACAAGGACGCTCTCAACACCGAGGTTCGGGGCGAGATCCTCGACGGGCTTGCCGGGGCGCTGGGGTCCGAGGGGAAGATACGCGTCGTGTTGCACTCGATCGCGTTCGGCAACCTGAAGCTGGTAGCGCCCGAGACACCGGCCGGAGACGAGGCCCGCGAACGTCTGGCCCAGGCGCTCGGCACCGACGAAGCGACGCTGGCGGCGGCCGTGGACGGGCTGTTCGACGACGGGGTCGACGGCCTGCAAGGACTCGCCTCCGCTCCGGAGTATTCCTCGTCGGCCTTCCTCGAGGACGAGGACATGGTGCGTACGATCTACGCCATGGGCACAAGCATGCTCTCATGGACGCAGGAATTGCTCTCGCGGGGGATGTTCGGGCCGGACGCGCGTGTGATGGGGCTCACCAGCGAGGGGAACGAGGTGGCGTGGAAGGGTTACGCGGCTGTCGCGGCGGCCAAAGTCGCGCTCGAGTCGGTGTCCCGGTCGATCGCGGTCGAGATGGCGCCCCACGGTATCCGTTCCAACATCGTCCAGGCGGGCGTCACGGACACGCCGGCGCTGCGTATGATTCCGGGAAGTGCCCACTTGAAGGCGCAGGCGCGCACGCGCAACCCGTTCGGGCGGCTTACCGAGCCGGCGGATGTGGCCAACGCGATCTACCTGCTCTCGCTGCCGGAGGCGGCCTGGATAAACGGGGCCATCCTCCGTGTCGACGGCGGTGAGCGCATCTCCGGGGTGTCACGATGACGTTGTACTTGCACGGGTTGGGGCATTTTCATCCTGAGCCGGAGATCACGAACCAGTTCCTGACCGACCTCGACATCGGCACGAACGACGAGTGGATCATGGAGCGTGTCGGGATCGAGAGCAGGCGCACCGTGATGTCGCTCGACTACATCCGCGAAACCCGCAACGTGGACCCCTCGGCGGCGGCGGAGGCGACCCTCTTTCCGCACGCGATGACGGGCAAGCTCGCGGCCGAGATGGCGCTCCAGCGGGCGGGGCTGACCAACGAGGACGTCGGCCTGGTCATCGCCGGCTCCAGCCGGCCCGGCACGCTCTCGCCCGCGGACGCGTGCAACATCGCCGAAGCGCTCGGCATGGAGGTGCCCGCATTCGACCTCAACTCGGCGTGCACGAGCTTCAACGCAGCGCTCTACATGCTCTCGATGATGAGGCCCGACGCCCTTCCCGAGTTCGTGCTCCTCGTCACCCCGGAGAGCCTCACCACCGTGGTGGATTACTCCGACCGGTCCGCTTCGGTATTGTGGGGCGATGCGACCTCCGCCGCGATCGTGTCCACAAAGGTGCCCTCGCGCATGCAGATCTTTGGCAACACGTTCGACTCGAGCCCTGCGGGGGCGGGCAAGGTGGTCGTGCCCCACTTCGGACATTTCGGGCAGGAAGGCCGCACGGTTCAGATGTTCGCCATCAAGCGGACCATAAAAGTCTTCAGGGGTCTCCGGGCTGACCACCACCAGGAGGGGCGTGAATTCCACTTCATCGGCCACCAGGCGAACCTCCGGATGCTCGAGACGGTGTGCGAGCGGTCTGGCGTCGACGACGACCACCACCACTTCAACGTCGTCCACTATGGAAACACGGGTTCGGCGGGCTCTCCGTCGGTGGTCTCGATGAACTGGGACCGTTGGACCGACCGTGACGACATCGGCATCGTCGGTGTTGGCTCGGGCCTTTCGTGGTCTGGATACGTGCTCCGTTTCGGGGAGGAACTTTGAAATACGACGAGTTCAGGGAGCGGAGTCACTTCAGCCAGGACGAACTGCTCGCCTTGGCTCACGGCCGCCTCATCGATGACCCTCCCGACGGATTCAGGGCCCGATTGCCTACCCCGCCCATGCTGATGATCGACCGCGTAGAGGAGATGAGCCGCGACGGCCGTCGCGGCCGCATCGTCGCCGAGCGCGATATCCGGCGTGACGACTGGTTCTTCCAATGCCACTTCCTAGGAGATCCCGTGCAGCCGGGCTGCCTGGGTGTGGACGCGGTGTGGCAGCTCATGGGATTCTACTGCGCCTGGAACGGCGCGGTGGGGACCGGCCGCGCTCTGGGATGCGGAGAGATTGAGTTCGCCGGCCAGATCAGGCCCCATGACGAGGTCGTTCGTTTCGAGATCGACATCGTGCGCTTCCAGGCTCTCCCGAAATCGGGGTCCGCGGTGGCCATCGGCGACGCTCGGGTGCTTGTGGACGGTGAGCAGATCTACGACATCCGCCGGGCGAGGGTTGGGGTCTTCCGCGACATCGATTATCCTGATTACCCCTGGCCGTCCCTGCATTCCAAGGGTGGCAGGATGGGAGAATGACGGGGTCCGACTCGAGTGGTGTGGTGCTCCGCCCCGACGAGGTGCTGGAGTTGTTGCCCCAGCAGGAGCCCTTTCGGTTCGTGGACGAGATCATCGAGGTCGATGAAGAGCATATCAAGGCACGCTATCGGTTCCGGCCAGAGTCGGAGTTCTATCGCGGGCACTTTCCGGGCAACCCCATGACGCCGGGCGTGATCCTTTTAGAGGCGATTGCCCAGGTCGGGGTCGTGGCCCTGGGTATCTTCCTGATCGCGCAGGAAAGGGGCAGGGCCGAGGTCGAGCGCACCATCTCTCTGTTCACCGACGCAGAGGTCGATTTCTCGGGTATCGTGAAGCCGGGCGATGCGGTTACCATCTCGGCCACCAAGGTGTTCTTTCGGCGTGGCAAGCTCCGCTCGAAGGCCGAAATGACGCTCGACGACGGAAGCGTGGTGTGTGCAGCCACGATTTCGGGGATAGGGGCGCCCCGGTGAGCCGCCGTGTCGTGGTCACCGGGATGGGCGTCGTCGCGCCCAACGGTGTGGGCTTGGAGGCCTATGAGCGCGCGCTTCGCGAGGGACGGTCGGGTATCCGGCACTTCCCCCAGCTCGAGGAGCTCAAGTTCGGCTGCACGGTTGGGGGCGTGCCCCAGGGCGTCGACGAGATAGCCGAGGAGTATTTTGCTCCGGATGAGTTGCTCGCGATGAATTCGAGTCACCGCTACGGGTGCATCGCGGCAGTAGACGCATGGACCGACGCGGGTTTCGAGCGACCGGATCCAAATGACGAGCGCGTCAACTGGGAGGCCGGGGCCATCATCGGCACGGGCATCGGAGGTCTGGACACCACGGGCGAGAAGCTCGTCCCGTTCGTGAACGCGGGCCGGGTGCGCCGCCTCGGAAGCACCGTGGTCGAGCAGGTCATGGGGAGTGGCGTGTCCGCGAGGGTCTCCGGCCTGTTGGCGCTCGGGAACCAGGTGACCGCCAACTCGAGCGCCTGCAGCACCGGAACCGAAGCCATCATCGGAGGGGTGCAGCGGATCCAGGCAGGGCTCGCGGAGCGCATGCTGTGCGGCGGTACCGAAGGCTCGAGCCACTACGCCTGGGCCGGGTTCGATGGGATGCGCGTGCTGTGCCGCAAGCACAACGACGAGCCCGAAAGGGCTTCGCGCCCCTTGAGCGCCTCGGCCGGAGGGTTCGTACCGGGCAGCGGCGCGGGCATTCTGCACCTCGAGAGCCTGGAGAGTGCCGAAGAACGGGGCGCCCGCATCTACGCCGAGATCCTGGGAGGTGCGATCAACTGTGGCGGACACCGCAACGGCGGCAGCATGACCGCCCCGAATCCCAACTCTGTCCGGCGGTGCATACGGCAAGCCGTGGACGATGCGGGCGTTACGCCGGACGAGATCGAAGCCATCAACGGGCACCTTACGGCTACCGGTGCCGATTCCAGTGAAGTACATTCATGGGCTTCTGCTCTGGAGCGTACACCGGACAACTTCCCGGTAATCGCCTCGACCAAGTCCATGATAGGGCACGGGCTCGGAGCGGCAGGCGCGATGGAGTCGGTAGCATGCCTCCTGATGCTACGGGGCGGATTCGTGCACGCCTCGATCAACTGCGAGGATCTGCATCCCGAAGTCGAGGCATACGCGGCATCGATTCCGCACGTCATGCGGGAAATGCCGGAGTTGAGGACGGTGATAAAAGCAGCTTTCGGTTTCGGAGATGTCAATTCCTGTGCCATATTCAGGAAGTGGTCTGATTGAGGGCTCGAGACCAATCACGGCAAACGATGGACGAGGAGCTTCGTAGATGACGAAAGACGAGATCTTAGAGAGGGTTATCGAGATCGTGCGGCCTTACGCCAAGGATGACGACGCGATGGAGGCCATCTCGCTCGAGACCAACATCCTCCAGGACCTCAAAGTCAACTCCGCCAGACTCGTCGACGTCATTCTGGCATTCGAGGACGAGTTCGACATCGAAGTCGAGGACGAGGACGCGGACGCGGTGGACACGGTCGGTGACGCCGTCGAGTTGATCCACGCCAAGGTAGCCTGACCATTCGGTCCTCGATGCCTAGTCTCCCCACCCGAACCCGTCTGGCGCTGCTCGTCCAGCGCGAAGTCGGGCGCCTCATGGCGGTGCTGTGGATTCCGGCCATGGGGTTCACGCTGCGCTTCGGCCTGCGCTACCGCATTCGTAATGCGGCGGAGCTGAGGAACAGGTACCGGGCTCTGGTCCGGGAGAGCGACGGCCCCGTTCTGATCTGCGCGAACCACCTCACCATGATCGACTCCGCGCTCGTGGCATGGGCGCTGGGCGGTAGCTGGTGGTGGGTGTTCAACTATCGCCGCATGCCGTGGAACCTGCCGGAATACCACAATTTTGCCAGCCACTGGTTCAACCGGGTTCTGGCCTGGATTGCCAAATGCCTTCCGATCGTGCGAGGGGGCAAGCGGAGCGAGGTGTCGGGTGTGCTCAAGCGCATACAACACCTGCTATCCAAGGGAGAGACGGCGCTGATCTTCGCCGAGGGCGGCCGGAGCAGGACGGGCCGGATTCAACCCGACTCGATTGCCGATGGAGTCGGTCGCATCATGAATTCGGTTCGTGGATGCCAGGCGCTGTGCGTCTACTTGCGAGGCGACCGCCAAAACAGCTGGTCCACGATCCCGGCGAGAGGCGACTCCTTCTATGTGGATTTCGAGCTGTTCAAGCCCGATTCAGAGCACTCCGGTCTCCGGCGCTCGCGGGACTTCGCGCTTCAGGTCGTAGAGAACCTGGCCTCGATGGAAGAGAGGTACTTCTCCCGGTCAGGCGCGACCGCGTGAGGGCTCGTCGGCCTCGATGAGCTGAAAGACCTCCTCAACCTGCTCCCAACCCACACGCATCAAGAAGTCGCCTCGTCGGCCGTATGACTTGATGCCCAGGATGAAGAACCCCGGCTCGGGGTTTCGAAGCGTCTCGGCGCCGAGGCTGGTCTGGTCGAGGCAGTCGCCTCCTCCACCCTCCTGAGCCATCAGAGCGGCCGCCAGCCTCATGGGGCCCGACGTGGCCCAGCACTCGTGGAC
>JBGMRK010000040.1:12723-16079 GCA_048061375.1 Longimicrobiales bacterium
CCACCTTCTCCGATCGGATTGGGGATGGCGTTACCCGTGCAGTCCAGGACGATGTCGGCCTCCTCGGTCCACTCCTGCCCGCCGCCATCGGACAGCAGCAAGCGGAAGGCGTGCTCGGCCCGACGCCCACTCCCGATTTCCTCGTTCTTGAGCAACCCCACGCGGCCGATCTGCAGCACGCGGGTGTTCAGTCGCACATGATCGCGGATGTGGTCCAGCGCGGCGACCGGATCGAGCACACGGTCGACGAGTTCGGCTCCGGAGGGGCAACCGTCCGTTACGGACGGCTCCCGACCCGCCACGCCTAGTGCGCCGCGCATACGTTCGGATACGTTCATACTCCAGGGGGTGAACAGTCCTACGTGACCCCACTCTCGCATTCGGCCGGCCACCGCCGGAGCGGCTTCGAACACTGTGAAAGGAAAACCCTTCTCGCTCGCGGCCAGCGCAGCCTCGAGCCCGGTGGGCCCACTGCCGAGGATCGCGATGTGAGGTCTCGAGGAGGACATCAGTGGCAACTCTGGTTCAATACGCGGAAGCGGCCCGCTCCCGGGCGGGTAGGATCTCCAGGCAGGTCGTCCACCATCCGGTGAGCACGGTCTCCACGAACTCCTCCGGAAGTTGCTCCCGGCGCATCTCGTCGGCCAGGGCCATATGGTCATAGGCCAGGGGCACGAACTCGACCACCAGACGCTCATCTGCCGCCGACAGCAACGTGTACCACACGTCGGTGCGGCCGTCGTTCGCCGGTCGCCCGATTACGCCGACATTCACCACGTCGCGGCCCGAGGGGAGCGCGCGGTGCCAGTGTAAGCCGGTGTGGGAGCATAGGAACCCATCGGCCTGAACCTCGACGCACAGGGCTTCGAGGAACGGGATGGGTGACGTTGATTCGAACAGGAAGTCGTTGATGCGGCGTGGTGAACCGTGGACCAGCAGAAGCTCGCTCGTGCCCACACGGATGCGCCGCCGCCGAGGCAGGCCACCCATATAGGTCTTGAAGCCCGTCGAGCAGTTCTGTTCGGTATACCGGTAAGACAGGTCCGCGAACTGGTTGTCACGTGGGTCTGCGTAACCGCAGTTGCAGTCGGACCGGCCTGCGGCCAGCGACTCCTCGTAGTTGCCCTGGATGGATCTCACGCCACCGATCTCCAGCAGAGGCCAGATCTTCTCGGGGTTCGGGCCGAATCCGCCAAAATCACCCAGGCAGTAGACCGCCTCCGCCCCGCGCTGCTTGGCGTCCTCCAGCAGCGCCTCTAGCGCATGGGCGTTGCTGTAGATCCCCCCAAAGACTGCGACACGCCCGTAGGGCCCCTCCACTGGAGTGGGGTCGGCGTCAGCAGCAAGGAAAGCCGACACCGCGAAGCCGCGCTCCTCCGCGCTGCGGAGTCTCCCGAAGCCACGGGCCGCCTCCCGGAAGTCGTCCAGCGGCACCAGCTTCTCGCCCCAGGTGGCCATGCCCCGGTGCGCTTGGGTCTTGCTCGTGTCACTCATGTCAGGTCCTACAGCTCACTTCGTGCACATGGCAGGTCCAGCACGCCGGATGGCTGAGCGGGAAGCCGTCCAGGGTGTCAGCGAGGTGGTCGCCCATGCGCCCGGAGGGCTCGTTCACCAAGATGGGGCACACCCAAACCCCGAGGTCCGTCACCATGCGGCACGACGAGCACTGGAGGTGGTCCCAGGTGTCGGCGGCGCCGGACTCCAACGCCTCCCATCCCTCGTAGGCGCCCGTACGCTCTGCCTCGGCACCCAGCTTGAATACAGGCAGGATCTTGAGGCGCGGATGGTCGATCCCGATCCCCGCCAGTAGCCGCAGGAAGCGCCGCCGGCCTTCGTCGGTACCATTGTCGCGGTGGACCTCGGTGACCGTCAGCACGGGGTTGATGCCCGCAGCCGCTGCGTTCCCGACCCCGGCGAGGATTCGATCGAATGTGCCTTCGCCCCGGATGGCGTCATTGGTCTCGGCGCTGTAGCCGTCCAGTGAGACGCGCAGATCGAACGAGTACTCGGAGGCCGCGGCCAGGGCGGCGAGCCGCTCGCAGCGGGAGGGATCCAGAAGGAGCCCGTTGGTGAGCACCGTGACGGGGCCCACTCGCAGCGTCTCGCGGATAATCTCCTCCATCTCTTTGTTGATGAAGGGCTCGCCTCCCGTGAAGTAGTACTCCCTCACCCCCAACTCGACGGCTTCGCCCAGGTACGGACGGATCTGCTCGAGAGTCATCAACTCGTGCGTGTGGTTGGTCGGTGAGCACGAGATGAAGCAGTGCGTGCAGGTGAGATTGCACAATGTCCCGCCCACCTGGAACCAAAGCGTGTCCAGAGAGCTCAGGTGGACGTGTGGTGAGCGATCTCGAAGGCCCTCGGCGGTCACCTCGGATGTGGGTGCTCCCGAAGGCATCCGTTTCAGCAGAGTCATGCCGTCAGCAATCTGCGCCTGGCTCGCAGCACGCGGCCTGCGGATCGGTCGTGACGTCATAATCCTCGCCTTTGCTCTCACGGGGATGACGTAGCGCCGTGCGCGAGCAATCGAAGGGCTTGGCGTCGTCCAGGGGAATGTCCAACAGAGGCTCGACCAGGTCGAAGTGGTCGGCGTACGGGGCCTGGCTGAGGATGCGGAACGTCTTGTCGCACACGGCATGCCGGGCGCCTCGAATCAGCCTGTGTCCATCATCGTCGAGCACCTCCTTGAAGGGCCCCTTGTAGATGACGGCCTGCTTGCGTTCCCAACAGGGTCCCTCCTTGCCCTTGAAGGCCTCGACGGTGACGGATCGGAACTCGATTCCGTCCACCGTCTGCCAGGGCTCGGCCTGCCGGTCGAGGACACGAATGCCGTAGAAGCCGGCCTCCTCGAAGGCTGCCAGAAAGCCCTCCTCGGTGAGGGCGCCCGAAACGCAGCCGCTCCACATGTCGGGGTCCTGCCGCAACGCTTCGGGTACGGTCTCGTCCGAGACGATGTCCGAGATCACGGCGCGGCCCCCACGCCTGAGCACGCGATGGATCTCGCGAAAGAGTGACGCCTTCTGGTCGGTGGCCACCAGGTTCAGGACGCAGTTCGAGACGACCACGTCCACCGACTCGTCGGCGACCAATGGGTGTTGCTCACGCAGGGCAGCCAGGCGGTCTTCGAGTCCCAAGAAACCCTCGGCGGACTCCACTGGGGTGGCCCGGAGGTGCTGCTCGAGAAGGTCCAGGTCGACCGCTAGATCCTGAATGCGGCCGCGGCGGAACTCCACGTTCGCGTATCCCAACCGTTCAGCCACGAGGGGCGCGTTGCGCCGGGCGACCTCGAGCATCTCGGGCGTCATGTCCACGCCGATGACACGACCCGAGGGGCCCACGACCTGCGCCGCGATGAA
>JBGMRK010000041.1:0-14566 GCA_048061375.1 Longimicrobiales bacterium
AACCTGTCCGGGGTACAATTTACGCAGGGCGACCTCATCCCGGGCCTGCGCGACGTACTCGGGAAGTACGACGTGCCCGCGCACCGGATCAACCTCGAGTTGACCGAGGGCATCATTATGGAACAAGCCGAGGCGGCGATCCGCACGCTGCATCGGCTGAATGATTTGGGCTTGCAGCTGTCCATCGACGACTTTGGTACGGGCTATTCGTCTCTCACTTACCTTCACCGGTTTCCCACCCAGAACGTCAAGCTGGACCGGTCCTTTGTGTCAAACATGGACCCGAAGGAGTCGAGCGGCATCGTCCGCACCATCATCGATCTGGCGCACGATTTGGGGATGCGCGTCGTGGCGGAGGGTATCGAGAGCCCGGGCCAGGCTCAGCAACTAGCCGACATGAGTTGCGAAGCCGGGCAGGGCTTCTACTTCGGGCAGGCCGTGCCGGCGAAGGAAGCCAGGGAACTCATTGGCGAGACACTGCCCCAACGCACCAAAACGACGCGTTAGAGAAGCTTTCCCCAGAGGCTGCCGCGCTCTCGCCGGGTCGGCGAATCAAACCTCCCCGGAAAAATGACGGCCCGCGAGCGCCAGGCCGTAAAGGGTGAGAAACGGCTCGACGCGGTCGACGGTGGCGCAGTGGGGACCAACGAGCTCCGAATATCCTCCCGTGGCCACAACCAGGACATCTGGTTTCCCCCACTCGTCTCGGATCCGGCCAACCACTCCGTCGACCGCATCGATGGCCGAGTAGAATACACCGCTCTGGATGCACGTCTCGGTTCGTCGGCCGATGACCCGTTCCGGAGGTTCGAGCTCGACCGTTGGTAACTTGGCTGTCTTGCTCCCTAACCAATCCAGGCCCGCCTGGATCCCTTGCGAGATCACGCCTCCGATGAAGGTGCCATCCGCAGTGATACAATCGTATGTGGTTGCTGTCCCGAGATCGACGGCAACGGTGTCTCGCCCGTAAATCTCGCTGGCGGCTAGCGTGTTCGCGATACGGTCCGCACCAACCGTCTTGGGCTCGTCCACGTCGAGCCGGATCGGGAGATCCTCATCACCCGAAAGGATCCATGTGTTCTCCACAACGATGCGGGACACAGCGGCGTGCAGGACCGGCGTCTGGGCGGGCACGACGGAACCGATTACCGCGCGCGCCGGGCGCTCCTCCGACTTGCCGGCCCGCTCGAGTAGAGATCGCAAGAGGAGTTCATATTCGTCGGCGGTTCTGGGCACGCCTGTGGCTAGCCTCCAGTGCGATGCCACCTCCAGATCGCCCTCACGGGGAACGAGTCCCAAGACGGTCTCGCTATTACCTACGTCAACCATCAGATCCATGCGTGTCACTCCTGCCTCACAAACGCTCGAACGTCATGATCGGCCTACAATCGTAACTCCCCCGGCCACGATCCTGCGCTCCGGCACTCCCTCCCCGCCGAAGATGAGGGCCCCATCGGGGGCTAGGCCCAACGCGGTTCCCTCGGCGCCCGATACGTCCCGGATCCGCGTACCACGAAGCGCATCAAGGCTGGCGACCTCTTCGGCCAAGTCGCCCTCCAGCAAGGCCGGAATGGGTGCGCACAAACGCCTGAGTTCCTGGAGGATCCGCCCCGCGAGCGCCGAGAAGCCGACTTCGCCATGTAGGGCCAGCTCGATCGAGACGACGTGATCGCGAAGAGCCATCGGAAAATCCTCAGGGCGCTGTCGAACATTGACTCCGATCCCTACCACGACACCACCCCCGCTGACGCCCTCGCACAGAATTCCACTCACCTTACGCCCGCCAAGCTGTACATCGTTCGGCCACTTGAGGCTGGGCTCGGCCTCGGGCCGGAGCGTCCGAATCGCTCGGCACACCGCCACTCCGGCAAGGATCGGAAGCAAGCCGTGTGACTCCCGCGACTCGGGCCGAAGCAGAACAGAGATCCACAACCCAAGCCCGGACGGAGAACTCCAAGACCGGCCCTCCCTCCCACGGCCCTCAGTCTGTTCCCGGGAGATCACGGCGGTGAACGCCGGCGCTCCCAGATCGGCCAGTTCTCGGCAGCGGTCGTTAGTGGAGGTAAGACTGGCGTAGGCCTCCAGTCGGGGAATCCCCCAGGCTTGCTCCCACGCCTCCACCGTTTCGTCTTCCCACACAGCCAGACCGGGCCGGGCTCCCGTCACGAAAACACCTGAAGCGAAAAATCCGCCGCAGCGGCCGAGTGAGTGAGCGCACCCACGCTGATGAGGTCGACTCCGGTCTCAGCCACATCGCGCACCGTGTCCAGCGTGACGTTCCCGGAAGCCTCCAAGGTCACGCCCTCGCCGGCTCTCCCCCGCACGAGCGAGACCGCCTCTCGAAGCCTATCGGGATCCATATTGTCCAGGAGAATGCGCTTTACTCCGGCATCGAGCGCCTCGGTCAGCTCATCTCCAGTGCGCACCTCCACTTCGACGGGGAGTCCGTCGTTGCTACGCCGGACGAGCTCGATCGCGGCGGTGAGTCCCCCGGCGGCCGCAATGTGGTTTTCCTTCACGAGGACCATGTCGTCGAGGCCCATACGATGATTTGTGCCACCGCCGGCCCGAACGGCCATCTTCTCGAGGGCGCGCCATCCAGGCGTCGTCTTCCGGGTGTCGACGATTCGCGCGCCCGTACCCTCCACACGAGACACGAACGCCCGTGTGAGCGTAGCGATACCCGACAGCCTGCCGAGGAAATTCAGGGCTGTGCGTTCAGCGGTCAGCAAGGATCGCGTCGGCCCCACAATCGCCATCACCACATCGTCCCGTTCGACTTCGTCCGAATCGCCGCTCCTGAAGTCCACCGACAGCTCCGCATCGACAGCGCGGAATACTTCTGCCGTCACAGTCAGGCCCGCAACGGTCAAACGCTGCTTGGCTACGATGACCGCCTCGGAGCGCGACTCCGCAGGAACAGTCCATTCGGACGTCCGGTCACCGTCGCCCACATCCTCCGAGAGAGCCGCCTCGATGAGCGACATGGCAGTCGCCATTTCCGGTGTCCTCATGTGGCCAGCACCACGCCCGCCAACACCGCGATCCCGAGACCCCACACGTAGAAAGCGAAGCGATGGAAAGACTTGCGGGCCAGCACAGCGACGAACGTACGGATAGCCACCACACCCACGATCGCCGCCAGACCTGCGCCTACCAGCAGAGGCGCCCCGCTCACCGGAGCCGCCCCTGACAGCAGTGTGGGAGCCTCGAGCACGGCGGCTCCAGCGATGGTCGGTATCGACATCAGGAAAGAAAAGGCTGCGGCTTCACGGGCCTCGAGTCCCAGCCACAGGGCGACCACCACCGTGGTTCCCGAACGTGAGATCCCGGGCACGAGGGCGAACGCTTGGGCCAATCCGATCAGTCCCGCCTCCTTCGCCCCGGGAAGCGTCTTCGATTCATCGCGCCGCTGCGCTGAGCGTGCACTCCAAAGGAGCGAACCCGTCACCAGGAAGGCGACGCCGGTGACCCACGTCGAATCGAACAACACCTCCACCACGCCTCGAAACGCGACCCCAACAATGGCCGCAGGCAGCGTCGCAAGTGCGAGGAGTCCGAGATATCCCCACGCTGCTCTCTCCCGCTTGGCCGCACCCAGGGCCAGCCCAAACAGCCGGTCCCGGTAGACCACCACGACCGAAAGGAGTGTCGCGAGGTGAACGGCCACCTCGAACGCCACCCCCGGCAGCTCGATACCGAGAATCGCCTGGCCGATCACGAGGTGGCCGGAACTCGAAACCGGCAAGAACTCGGTCGCGCCCTGCAAGATCCCGAGAAGCGCAGCCTCCCAGGAGTTCACTCGGCTATCCCTGCCCCGAGAATCGACTCGTAGTAACGCTCGTATGCCGGGACGATCTGCTCGGACGAGAATCGCTCAACAGCAATCTGGCGCCCTGCGGCCGAGAAGCGGTCCCAGACCGCCGCATCGCTGATGATCTCGACCGCCCCATCGGCCATGGCGGCTATGTCACCGCGCTCGAACAGGTAGCCGGCCTCGCCGTGAGGCACGACTTCGGGTAGGCCCCCGACGCGCGTCGCCACGACCGGCGCTCCGGAAGCCATCGCCTCGAGTGCCACCAGGCCGAAGGACTCCGACTCGCTCGGAAGCAGGAACAGATCCGCGCACGGTAGCAACTCTTCCACCGAAGCATGCTTGCCAAGGAAAACCACGCTGTCGGCAACGCCCAAGTCCTCCGCCCGCTCCCTCGCCCGGGGCCGGTCCGGACCGTCTCCGATCATCACCAGTCTGGCCGGTACGCGATTCGCCACCTTGGCGTACACCTCCACCACGTCGATCACCCGTTTCAGAGGGCGAAAGTTCGAGATGTGCATGAGAATCTTCTCGCCACCGGGCGCCAAGCTCTGGCGATGGCAGGGCTCTCTGCCGGGGCGGTAGATCTCTGTGTCCACGAAGTTGGGGATCATCGCGATCCGGTCGGCCGGCACTCCGAAGTCGCGCACCGTCTGCTCCTTCAGGAACGATGACACAGCGGTGATACCGTCCGATTTGAGAATCGAGAAACGCGTGATGGCGTGGAAGGACGGGTGCAGCCCAACCAATGTGATATCCGTGCCATGCAGCGTCGTAACGATCGGTAGGCCGGCCCCTTGGAGCATCTCTCGAGCAATCCAGGCCGACGTCGCATGGGGAATCGCGTAATGGACGTGGATCAGGTCGAGGTCGTGCTTGGCGGCGGCATCGTGTAACGCCACGGCTAGGGCCAGCGAGTACGGCGGGTGCTCGAAGAGCGGATAATGCTCCATCTCGACTTCGTGAAAGAAGACTCGCTCGCTGAAGCGGTCCAGGCGAAACGGCTGTGCGTACGAGACAAAATGGATCTCGTGACCCCGCTGCGCCAACTGCATCCCCAACTCGGTGGCCATCGCACCTGAACCACCGAACGTCGGGTGACAAGCAATCCCGATCTTCACGCTCCACCTCCCCCTGCGGCCACAGTATCCTCCATTGTTCCTCTCCACGCGGACACGACGATCTCGACCTGCTCTTCGATCGCCTGCATTCCGTCTAGGCGTACCGCATCGTTCGGAAGTTGATGCCGGAACCAAGTCATCTGCCGTCTGGCATAGCGCTTCGTCGCCCTACTCATGTCTTCCAGCGCCTCCTCCAGCGTGCATGCACCGGCCAGGTACCGTCCGATCTCCCGATACCCCGTTCCGGTCATGCCGGGATCATCCGGGCCGTAGCCCGCAGCGATCAAGCGTTCCACCTCACGCACCAACCCCGCCTTCAGCATCCGGCCGATACGGGCATCTATGCGTGTGTCGAGTTCCTCCCGGGGAAGGTCGAGAACCACGACGACTCCCGCCATGGGTTCGGCTTCGGGGGTGCCATACTCATGCCACCACGAGAGCGGCCTACCCGTGAGTAGGGGCACCTCCACCGTGCGAGTCAGGCGCTGGGGCCCACCCTCGGCTGCCAAGTCGGCGCGGTCCGGATCAAGTACTCGCGCCCAGCGCTCTAGTTTCGTCTCCTTGAACGAAGTCAGGTGCCGACGTAGCCGCTCGCGGCGCCCAGCGTCGATTTCGGGTTGGTCGAAGATCGGGTCGGTGAGAGCGCGCAAGAAGAATCCCGTCCCACCTACAAGGAGAGGCACTCGCCCCCGCATCCGGATGTCGGCTATCCACTGGCGGGCGTTTCGGGCGTATTCCACCGCGCTGTAGACCTCGCCGGGATTCTTGAGATCGATCCCGTAGTGCGGGATGGCACTACGCTCTGCCGCTGGTAGCTTGTCGGTGGCGATATCCATGCCCCGATAGACCTGCCGGGAGTCCATCGAAATGATCTCGCCGTCCAGGACCTCGGCGACACGCAACGAGAGGGCCGTCTTCCCCGATGTTGTCGGCCCTGTGATCGCCAAAAACTCACTCAACGACCGAACTTCCGCTCCAGCTCGGCGGCACTCAAGCGCACGATGGTCGGGCGGCCATGCACGTCATGATACGGAAGGTCGGTTGCGAATAGTTGGTCGAAGAGTTCCTGCATCTCGGCCTCACTCAGACGCTGACCGGCCTTAATGGCGCCCTTGCACGCAAACGTCATCGCGATCCGTTCGTGCTGATTCTTGCCCGACCTCACCAATTCCGAACCCTCTGTCAATTCCGCAATCATCTCGCGGAAGCACTGGGCGGCGTCGAATCGAGGATGAGGGTTGGGGACAGCGTGGACAATGACCGAATTTCCGCCGAAACTCTCGACCTCGAAGCCTACCTGGGACAACATTCCCCGCAGGGACTCCACCTGTGAGATTTCGGCCGGACTCAGTCGGATAGTGAGGGGAAACAGCAGCTTTTGGCTATCCTCGCTTCCGGCCTCGAAGGCGCCCATGAGTCTCTGGAACAACACCCTCTCGTGGGCGGAATGCTGATCGATGATCAAGAGTCCGTCACGGGTCTCGGCGAGCACATACATGTTCAGCGCCTGCCAAAGGCGAGGTCTCTCCACCTGGGCAGGTGGCTTCCCGCCCTCCGCTACGTCGGCCTCCAAGGAAACGGCAGCGTTCGCGTCACCCGCCATGAAAAGGGCGGTCTGTGCGTCCTCGGCCGGCGCCCTGCGAGCCGCCGGCCTGGGTTCGCGCACCCGAAGAGGGGCCGACGTCACCCGCTCGAACGAAGCGCCGCTCTCTCCTTCGGCCAGCGTCGATACCACGGCCTCCTCGACCAGGCGCTCAACCGCGGCCCGATCCCTGAAGCGGACCTCGGCCTTGGCAGGATGCACGTTCACGTCCACTCCACCTGGATCGGTTTCGACGTACAAAAAAACCCACGGTCGGATCTTCTGGGCGATGGTCGTCCGGTAACCACGATCCGCCGCCCTCAGGAGGGCCGGCTCACGGAACGGCCTACCGTTCACGAACAGGTGGGCCCGGCGAAAGCCGGGTCCGGCGTCGTCGGGCCTCTGAATCAGCCCGCGCAGCCGGAAGCCGTTCCCAGAGGCCTCGAGGGGGAGCAACGTGGCCGCGGCCTCGCGGCCCCAGATGGCGGCGATACGATCGACGACGTCATCGCTCGGATCCAACTCCAGCAACCTCCGCTCACCCGAAGCCAGCGTGAAGCCCACAGCCGGATTCGCCAACGCGAGCACTGTCGAAGTGTCACTCACCGCGCGGGTCTCTGCCGAGACCGATTTCAAGAACTTGCTCCTGGCGGGAGCGTTGAAGAACAGGTTGTTGACCTCGATCGTCGTACCGCGACGGCGGCTCGCCTCCTCCACTCCGATGAGACGGCCACCCTCTATCCGCAGCACCGTGGCGACATCCGAGTACCCATTTCGGGTCGCCAGCGTCATGCGCGAAACGGCCGCGATCGAGGGGAGAGCTTCGCCCCGGAAGCCGAAGGTACCGATGTCCAGGAGGTCTCTGGCGAGCCGGATTTTGCTGGTGGCGTGGCGATCCACCGACAACAACGCATCCTCGCGTCCCATACCACGCCCGTCGTCCACGACCCGGATGCGGCGCTTCCCTCCACGGTCTACCTCGATCTCTATCGTGGAGGCGCCGGCATCGAGCGCGTTCTCGACGAGTTCCTTCACCACCGACGCAGGCCTCTCCACCACCTCACCAGCGGCTATCTGGTTCGCCACCGTGTCGGGCAGGATTTCGATGGTCCGGCTGGCGCGTTCAGTCACCTGAGTGGATCCTCAAATACCGTAGAAGCGGGCTGCGTTCTCCGACGTGTACTCGGCGAGGCCCGCCGCATCCTCGCCTCGAAGTGCCGCCACCGCGTCGATCACATGTGGCAGAAAGGCGGGCTCGTTGCGCTTTCCTCGCCGCGGGACCGGCGCCAGGTACGGCGAGTCAGTCTCGACCAACAGGCGGTCGCGTGGGACGCGGCGCACGGCCTCGTGGTCATCGAACTTACCAAACGACACGATCCCGGAGAAGGACACATAGGAACCCCGTTCCAGGCCGAATTCGAGAAGCTCTCTTCCTCCGGTGAAGCAATGGAGCACCGTGGTTATTTCGGGGACGGCGGAATCCAGTAGCTCGATGGTATCACGATCGGCTTTACGCGTGTGGATCACCACCGGGAGAGCCAGTTCGGCGGCCAACTCGAGATGGCGGCTGAACCACTCACGCTGGAGCGCCCTGGGTGAGTTGTCGTAGAAATAATCGAGCCCGGTCTCTCCCAGGGCCACCACCGATTCACGTCCGGCGAGCTCACGAATGCGCCGCTCGTCTCCCTCCTGGGCACGCTCGACTTCATGGGGATGGATGCCTACAGAACACCAAGTGTCCGAGTGCGCTTCGGCGAATTCGATTGCGACCAGGCTATCGGCCAGGTCGGAGGCGATTGTGACGAAACGTCGTACACCGGTCGCGTGGGCCCGGGACAACACCTCTTCGCGATCCTCGGCGAAGCGGCCGTCCGTCAGATGGCAGTGGCTGTCGAACACCGGCGAGGCACCTCGCCTGCTGACATGATTACGCCGCGCTGGCGGACCGTCCGCGCTTCTTGCGATCCGCCCCGTGGCCGTCCCCGAATCGGGACTGAATCTCCAGCAGAGCCGGAGACGCGACGAAAATCGACGAATACGTGCCCACCGCTACGCCCAGAATCAGCACCACCGTAAAGTCTCGGATTACAGCCCCACCCACAAAGAACAAGCTGAACAATACCGCCAGCGTAGTGACGGATGTCAGGACGGTCCGCGGCAGCGTCTCGTTGATGGAGCGGTTCACGAGACCGCTGGGATCCTCGCGCCGACCTCCCTTGGCATTGAGGTTCTCTCTCACCCGGTCGAATACGACGATGGTATCGTTTAGAGAGTACCCGACGATAGTGAGGATCGCGGCCACCGTTGGGAGCGCGATTTCGATCTGGAAGGCCGCGAGGAATCCCAACGTGACCAGGATGTCATGGACCGTTGCGATCACAGCAGCCACCCCGAATCTGAATTCGAAACGGATGGCGAGGTAGATCAGTGTCAGAATGAACG
This sequence comes from Longimicrobiales bacterium, assembly GCA_048061375.1. Lineage (GTDB taxonomy): Bacteria > Gemmatimonadota > Gemmatimonadetes > Longimicrobiales > Gaopeijiaceae > JACZXQ01. The sequence goes on from JBGMRK010000041.1 coordinate 8,960, forward strand.
AGAACAGCATCGCGAGCGCCGCCTTTTGCTGCAGCTCCCCGCCGATCTTGGGTCCCACGGACTCCTGCCGCACGATCTCAAAGACCCCGGTGCCGAAGGCGGCTTCGAGCTGTAGGCGCACTCCATCCGCCACCTCAGCAACCTCTTCGTCGGTCAGCACTGCGCGGACTACGAACTCGTTCTCGTCGCCAAACCGGGTGATGGGCGGAGCATCGGGACCCCCGAGCGCGGCCCGCAACTGGGCCGCGGTGGTAGGCTGATCGAAACGGACCTGTATGAAGGAGCCGCCGGTGAAATCCACACCGTAATTCTGCCAACTGCCGATCGAAGCAACGTTGTAAAGCATGAACGCTAACCCGACCGCAATCACGGCCCCGGACAGCATATAGGTCGTGCGGCGATTCTCGATGAACTTATAGTCGGCTTGGCTGAAGAGTCGCATATGCCTAGATGCTGATGGGGTCCGAGGCCTTCTTGCCGGACAGGTAAATGAGGAAGAACGTCCGCGTCACGTAGAGTGCCGAGAAGAACGAAGCGATGATTCCGATCGAGAGCGTCACCGCGAAGCCCCTCACCGGCCCCGTCCCGAACTGAAAGAGGATCACCGCAGTGATGAGCGTCGTAATGTTGGCGTCCACGATGGCTGAAAGGGCGTGTGCAAACCCCTCGTCCACCGCGGTCCGAGTCGCCCGGCCCAGGTTCAACTCCTCGCGGATGCGCTCGAAGATCAGGACGTTGGCGTCCACCGCCATCCCGATCGAGAGGATGAGGCCCCCAATTCCAGGGAGCGTCAGGGTCGCGTCGAACGCGGACAGGCCGCCCAAGACCAGGGTCACATAGACCGCTAGCGCGAACACCGCGAGAACTCCCGCCACACGGTAATAGCCGATCATGATGACCACTACGAGCAGCAACCCGATGATACCTGCGAGTTCGCCCTGATCGATCGAATCCTGGCCGAGCGACGGGCCGACGGTCCGCTCCTCCATGATCCTGAGTTTGACCGGTAGCGCTCCCGCGCGCAGCACCAACGCGAGATCGGCCGCCTCCGCAATGTCCGAACTGGTGCCCATCTCGATGACGCCGTTGGCCCCGATCCGGTCGTTGACGACCGGAGCGCTCACAACCTCGTTGTCCAACACTATCGCGATATAGTCACCCACGTGCTGCGCCGTGAAGTTCGCGAACCTCCGTCCACCAGCCCGGTTCAACTGGAAGTTGACCTCGGGTCGGTTGAATTGTGGATTCCGCTGGGCGACCGCGTTCTCCAACATATCTCCCGTTACGAATGCATCATCCTCGAGGACATAGAGACGGCGGTAGGTGCTGGCCGCGATCCCGATCACTTCCCAGTCCCAGTGGAGCTCGATGTCGCGCGGAAGGGCCCGCTTGAACTGTGGGAGTGCCATGAAGATCTCGGCCACTGGCACGTCCTGAACGGCCACCAGATAGGTTCCTTCATAGTCACCGGTGAGCAAAAGGCTCGTGAACGGTGCCAGCGTGGTTCCCTGCTCTTCGGTATCGGCATCGGCCGAGTCGCCCTGTGCGGCCCCGTCGCCGAACAATTCGTCCAGGACGTCGTTTGACGGACCTTCGACGGCACGTCCCAACGCGCGGATCGAGTCCTCCCCCAACGCGGCGACGATCTGCCGATCCAGCCGGCTCAACGCGGGTTCCAGATCCTGCACCGGTCTCACCAACTTGAACTCGAGGAACGCAGACTGTTGGATGAGGTCCTTGGCGCGCCCCTCATCGTCGACCCCGGGAAGCTCGACGATGACGCGGTCGCGTCCGACCTTCTGCACCAGAGGCTCCTCCACGCCGAACTCGTCGATCCGGGTGCGGATGATCCGCTCCACCTGATCGATCATCTGGCTCCGAGCTTCGTCCGACAGGGTTCCGTCGGGGTCGTCGACCTCGAGGACGATGTGCATCCCGCCCTGGAGATCCAGTCCGAGCTTCAGCTGGTTCCGATACAGCGACCAGAGGCTGAAGATCACCAGGATCACTATGAGGGCGATCCGGCCTCTGAGTGATTTCATCATGACTGGCGGCCATTCAATACGTTTGGGGCCTCGGAAGGCCGTAAACAAAGCCCAGTAAGCTCGCAGCCTCCGGGGCGGCCTGTCAATCTACCGGAGGACTCCCTTGCAGAGTCCCACAGGCTCCAGCAGGACAGGCGGCCCACCGGCCGGCCTGCTGCGTCAGAAGTAGAGATACGTTTGGAGTTTGAGGGACATCTCCGTGTCACCTGTCTCCGGCGAATAGATGTCCAGGTTCGCTCCCACCTTACTACGTCCAAGCACGTAGAACATGATACCTGGAGTCAGAAGCAGGCCCCCGTCGCCCGCGCCGTTGCTATCCGGATCGCCCCAGCTGATTCGGCCCACTGGCTCGACTCCGACAAACCGCTCGCCTTCATCGATCGGAAAGTAGAAGCTCCCGACCACTTGCACTGTCCGGAAGGTCGCCGCGTCGCCGGCAAGGTCGAGAGACAGCCAGTTGTCTCCCGTCACGAAGCCTGCCTGAAGGTGGAGTCCGTCCTGCCATGATCCGAATTCGATGTCACCCCCAAGAGCAACACCGTAGTCGGTGTCATCCCGGGGGCCGATGTAGTCGTGAATCGACGTATTCGCGGCAACCCGGACACCGCCACCCAACTCGACTTGGAGGCGTGCGGAATAGGACTTGGACGAGTTCTCGTCCTGGACGTTGACCCCGGTACCATTCGTCACCGCGGCCATGTAGCTCACCTTCTCCGAGAGGTCCCCCTCGAAACGCACACCCACATCGCGCTCCGCGTAGGCAAGCTCCTCATTCAAGCCACTCCATGAACAAATGCCACCCACACCGGTGCATTGGTCCACGCCCGGGATTCGACCATCACGCTCGATTATGGACAACCTGGTGCTCGAACTGAGCTCGAAAAGGTCGAAGGCCCGCTTCATCTGGCCCACGGTCACCGCAAAGCCATCCGAGAAATTGAAGCGAACGTAGGCGTCCTGTAGGCGTGCTTTTCCACCTACGAAGTCCGGCTGCAGGACAGCCTCGAGAAAGTCATTCACCTCGATGCCCAAGTAGAGGCGGGCCCGGCGGAGAAAAATGTCAGTAGGCCCGGCACCGTCCACCGTGGTACTGGAGAGCTGGGTGTGCAAGCGGCCACCAACGGTGATGGTAGCGGCCCTCGCTGAAATCTCCGTTTGAGCGAATGCGGACCCGGAGGGGACCAGCAGAACGAGCACTCCGGCGACGAGCCACCAGAGCTGCGACAAGCGGATCATGTTCTTATCTCGAGCCTATGGGAATCATGAAGTTGGCGACGTTGCCAAGGAAGGTAGCGATGGGTGGCCCGACCCCCGGTCCTTACATGACCGCACGGCGAAGCACGGCCTTCACACGGGCCAGGAAGCGATCCATGTTGGCCAGCTTATCCACATAGTCGTCGGCCCCAGCCTCGAGAAGCTCGACCTCCGTGTCCTCCGAGCCGACCGCTGTGCGTACCAGCACAGGAAGCGTCGCCGTGTCTTGCGAGCCTCGGATCTGATTGAGGACCTCCCTTCCGTCCAGGCCGGGCATCGCCAGATCGAGGATCACCAGGGAGAACTCGCTGTCCGCTTTGAGGATGTCGAGAGCCTGGTGACCACCTTCCGCCTCATGCACTTCGTATCCCCGTTCCTCCAGCAGGGATCGCATCATCATGCGGGCGTCCGCCTCGTCATCAACAACCAGAATACGAGTCGGGGCGCGCTTCTTTTCTTCTTCCTCGTCGTCGAGCTGCTGTCCGAGGGCACGGTCCACCTCGTCCAGCGTCGTCTTGGCCTGCTTGACCCACTCGAGTGCCACGTCGTGCATCGTGCGGAGCCCCCCCTGCTGCGCAAGCCTGGTGAGGGTACCCCAACCCTTCCGGGCCTCCACTGCCGCCTGGAAGCGCGGGCCGGAGATCAGGACCTCGACCACCGGGATACGTCCGCGGTAACCCGTGAAGCCGCACTCGGTACAACCCACAGCCCTCACGACCGGCTCAATGCCATTCCTATCGGTCAGCCGCTGCTCCTCCGGTGTGAGACGGCCCCGCACGGGTTCCGCGCAAGCCGGACAGACCCTCCGCAGCAACCGTTGGGCCAGTGTGCCGCGAAGCGTATTCCCAATGGTGGACCACGGCAGGCCGAGGTCAGCCAGCCGCGCAACCGAGCTCACGGCGTCGTTCGCGTGCACCGTCGCGAGTACGATGTGGCCGGTCATCGCGGCCTGCGCGGCTGTTTCCGCGGTCTCTCGGTCCCGAATCTCACCGACGAGAATGACATCGGGGTCCTGGCGCAGAATCGAGCGCAGCACGGTTCCGAAGGTGAGTCCCTGCTTTACCTCTACCTGAGTCTGAGTGACACTCGGAAGCTCATACTCGATAGGGTCTTCAACGGTCATGATATTGACCTTGCCCGTGGCCAGCTCCCGAAGCGCACCGTAGAGCGTCGTTGTCTTACCAGAGCCGGTCGGTCCCGTCACCATTACGATGCCGTCCCGGTGGCTGAGCAGTTGTCGCAGGCGGGCGAGCTCGATGGCTGGAACATCCAAGTCCTCCAGACTCAACGAACGATTGGAGTCGAGGATCCGGATCACGCACTTCTCGGCTCCACCAGCGGGAAGAGTCGAGATCCTCAGGTCGTATGCAAGAGTGCCGATGCGGACCCTGGCCTTGCCGTCCTGTGGACGAAGCCGGTCGGCTATGTCGAGCCTCGAGATGATCTTGATGCGCGAAGTAACCCGGTTCATCGCGCTCATGGGTAGGTCCATATGTTTCCGCAGCACGCCATCGACACGGTAGCGGATCGTGCCGATATTGCGCCCGGGCTCCACGTGGATATCGCTGGCGCCCTGCGCGATTCCATCACGAATGATGAGGTTCGTGAGCTTGACCACAGGAGTGGTCGACGCATCATCATGCGAGATGGACGCCGGGCCCATCTCCTCGACCAGCTTGACCGCGTCGTCCGCGAGATCCTCGGCTTCGAGTGTGCCAAGAAGCGTCTCCACCGCCAGTTCGGGGGAGAAGCGAGCATCCATGGCCTCCTGGATGGCCGTGGGCGAGGCCACCTGAAAGATCGCCGTCCGGCCCGTACTGAACCCCAGCGCCCGCTCGGCCTCGACATCGGTGGGGTCACATGTGGCCACCACCAAGTTCCGGTCGGTGTCGTGTAGCGGGTAGATGTGGTGCTTCCGGGACATCACCTCGGGTACGAGGAGCGCCGCATTGGGGTCGGCGCTCTCGAACCCGGCCGTATCGAGTCGAAAATACTCGGCCACCAATTCGGCCAGCCGCTGATCGGGCAGATCGTAGGCGCGTACCACGGAGCCCCACGCCTCCGCTGCGGGCAGCTGCGCGGTGATCTCCGGCCGGTCACCCGCTAGCCCGGCGCGCTCCGCGATTCGGACGAGCCAGTGTACGGCCACCGGACGAGGGGGCTCCTCGGTCACCGCCACAGTCTCGTCCACGTCCACGTCCAGATCGATCTCTGTCACAGTATCGTCGTCGGATGGGCCATTCGGCCCGTCCGCCGCGTCATCTGCGCCGGGGAGATCCGTGGCATCCCGAGACTCGGCAGAATTCTC
>JBGMRK010000041.1:14666-15990 GCA_048061375.1 Longimicrobiales bacterium
CCGCGTCATCTGCGCCGGGGAGATCCGTGGCATCCCGAGACTCGGCAGAATTCTCGTTCGACATCTGCCTCGCCTACGGCTCTACCACGCGTCGTTTTTCAGCCTTCTCTGCCTGCATCGCCTTTTCCGCTTGGTCCAGCAAGCCCTCGAGCGTGGCCCGTCCGTCTCCCTCGTACCTCGCCATTCCCACGCTGATCGAGAGTTGGTATGGCTCTTTGCTCGTCTCGTTGGAGTCCGACACCTGGCGCCTCAAGCGCTCCACCAGCGCCAGCGCGTCCTCACCGGTCGCCTCGAGAGCGAGTACCGCAAAGTCATCGCCGCCCAGGCGCGCGATGATATCGGAGCGGCGAAACGTGACCCGAAGAATCTCGGCCACCTTGACGAGCGCTCGATCCCCGATGTGATGGCCGAGCGAGTCGTTGATGGTCTTGAACCGGTCGATATCAACGTATACCAAGGTGATGCCCTGCTCGGAGCGCCTCGCAAGTTTCACGTACTGCGCGCCCAGATCAGCGAATCCTCCGCGATTGTAGAGATTCGTCACTTCGTCGATCAGCGAGAGGCTTCGGAGGGCTGATAGTAGCCGGTGCCGCTCGATCGCGTATCGGATCGACCGGGTCAGGACCGACGGCGTCGCCTCGTCCTTCCAAAGAAAGTCCTGAGCTCCGCCCTGTACCGCACTCACGGCCAGTTCGTCGTCGTCCAGGTCGGATATCACGATGATAGGCACGTCCGGAGCGAACGCATTCGTCCGCTCGAAGCTCACGATTCCATCACTGTCGGGAAGGGCTGGATCCAGGAGCACGGCGTCGATTCCGCCGGCGGAGAGCCTTTGAAGGGCGGAAGCCAACTCACTCACCCATTCGAGCTCGATCGGGCCTCCAGGCGTCTCGGCAAGATTCTTCCGAAGCCCATCCAGGTCTTCGGGGTCGCTCTCGACGAGTAGTACGTTGATAGGCCGTTGCATTACTTCACTCAAGAATCCGGAAAGCGGTGGAGTATCTCGATTGCGCCACCCCTCATGCTGAGCATTCCACTCGGGTGAGGGTGCCTGGAACTTACCTCCACCGCCGCCCACGCAACAAGGTTGTACGAGAAGGACGAGAAGAGGGCCCGGCTATACCGCCGAGCCCTCCATTGGCATGTGATCGCTTAGTCAACGACCTCGCCGCCCTACCGCAGAACCGCCGTCCCTCTCACTTCCGCGTCCTCACTGTCGTCCTTCGCGATCGACGCGGCTCCCTAAGGTGCTTCCTCATTCTCCGGCAAGGCCAGCGTCGCCACCGCCGCCGTGTCGCTCAGGTCGAGCGGGAGGGTCAGGCGC
>JBGMRK010000042.1:0-9657 GCA_048061375.1 Longimicrobiales bacterium
CTCATCGACGAGACCGTCCACGTGATCCACCAGACGGCGCGGGAGATCGTGCTCGAGGACTCGGGTTACGAATCCTACCGAGAAGTGTTGACCGACGCGGATTACGTCGAGGCTCACGACACGCTTCGAAAGAAGTACTTTCTGCCCGTCCGTCCCTTGGACTACTACGTCGAAGTCTTGGAGCAGGAGGGTTTTCGCATCACGAGCGTGGAGAGGAGGACCATTCCCGCCCGCGTCGACCAGTGGTACGATTTTCTCTCGGTATACCACGAGGGCGTCCTGGGATGGGTCGGCGGCGCCGAAAAAGTGACGGGTAGTTCCGCTCTTCAGCGGGTCGTCGAGGACCGGCTGTCGCTGATGCGCTCGGCCTTGCAGCGCATGTTTTCTGGGCAGAGCGCTTTTGGCGCATCCTGGACCTACATCACCTGTGAGCCCGCCCCTCCCGCCTCGGGCTGAGCGAGCGCCGTGGACATCCCGGAAAAGACCGCCCCTCGACTGTTTCTGATCGATGCCTACGCACTGATCTACCGGGCGTATTTCGCGTTCATCAACAAGCCACTGACCAACTCACGTGGCGAGAACACGTCCGCCCCATTCGGCTTCGTGAACTTCCTGATGGAGATCCGGGAGAAGCATCAGCCGGACTACTTGGCGGTGGTGTTCGATTCCGGCATGAGCCACCGTGAAAAGGTCTACCCGGAGTACAAGGCCACACGCGACAAGATGCCCGATGATCTGCGCGACAGCCTGCCGCGAGTTCGTGAGTTGGTGGCGGGGTTCAACGACGCCCTCGTCGAGCTGGAGGACTACGAGGCGGACGACGTCATCGCCACACTGGCGGCCAAGGCACGGGAGGCCGGCTTGGAGGCCGTGATCGTCTCGGGTGACAAGGACCTCTACCAACTCGTGGGCCCCGGCGTGCATCTACTCAACCCGGGGAGGGGGGGGCGCACCGGAGTAGCGGCCGAATGGGTAGATGAACGAAACGCCCACGAAAAGTTCGGCGTTCCCGCGTCCAAAGTGGTGGACTATCTGGCCCTTGTCGGTGATTCCTCGGATAACATCCCAGGTGCGGCCGGCGTCGGCCCTAAGACTGCGGTCAAGCTCTTGGAGCAGTTTGGAAGCCTCGATGAGATCCTGGCACGGGCAGATGAGATCTCCGGGAAGCGAGCTCGAGAATCGCTCACGGAGCAGGCCGACCAGGTGCGCCTTTCCAGGCAGCTCGTAACGCTGATGGAAGATCTGGACGTCGACCTGGATCTCGAGCGTCTCCGGGTCGGCGTGCCGGACCGTGCGCGGCTGCACAAGCTGTTCGTGGAGTTGGAGTTCCGCCGGCTCATCGAGCAGTTCGCACCCGGCGGAAGCCCGGATGCGCCGGTCGGAGACGAACCCATCGAACTCACGACGCATCTCGTTACGGATGCCGCTGCCACGACGAAACTCGTGGCCAAGGTGCGGAAAAGTAGAACGGTGGCGTTGGCCGTGTACCCCTCCGGCTCCGATCCGCATCGCGCACACGTGGTAGGGATCGGGGTAGCGGCGGTGCCTGGTGAGGCCCACTACCTGTCCTTCGCCCACTCACCTCCCGGTGAACTGGACCTCGGACTCGGTGGAGACGACGTGGCCAATCTTCCGGCCCTCGATTCACCGGCCATGCGGCCGTTCGCCGACATGCTGGAAGACCCGGCCATAGCCAAGGTTGGAGGAGACCTGAAGACCGACATGATCCTCTTGGCGGGCGAGGGAGTGACGCTCGGTGGGGTCGCCTTCGACGTAGGAGTCGCGTCGTACGTACTCGATCCGAGCCGCCGCAAACACACGCTCGAGGCTCTCGCTCAGGATATTCTTGGCGTGGCTCCGACCCCCTACAACGACGTGGTAGGAACCGGCCAAAAGCGGGTTTCCTTCGCCGAGGTCGAGCAAGCTCAGGCGAGAGCGTACGGGGGTCAGGGTCCCGAGCTCGCACTACGGCTGTTCGAGCGCTTTGGCCCCCAACTCGATGAGCAGGGCCTGACCGGGCTGTTTGTCGACCTCGAGATGACCCTGGTCCCGACACTCGAGCGTATGGAGCGGGCCGGCATTCGGATCGACGATGGCTTCTTCAAGGAGATGAGCGAGCGGCTCGAGCGTGACCTCAAGCTCATCCGAGAGGAGATCTACAAGGTTACGGGTGAGGAGTTCAACCTCAACTCGACGCAGCAGCTCCGCGAAATCCTATTCGAGAAGCAGCAGCTTCCGGTGCTCAAGCGCACGAAAACGGGCGAATCGACAGACTCCTCCGTGCTAGAAGAGCTGGCGGCCATGGGCCACGAGGTGCCGCGGCTCATGATGGAGTATCGCGAACTCGAGAAACTCCGGTCCACCTACGTGGACGCCCTGCCCCGGCTCGTGAACCCCAGGACCGGGCGCATCCATACACGCTTCAACCAGACTGTTGCCGCGACGGGCCGCCTGTCGTCTTCGGAGCCGAATCTGCAGAACATTCCCATCCGGACCGACCTCGGGCGAGAGATCCGGAAGGGATTCATCCCCGCGGACGGTTATCTATTCTACGGGGCCGACTATTCCCAGGTGGAACTACGCGTACTGGCGCACTTCTCGGGGGACGCTGCCTTCGTCACCGCATTCAAGCAGGGCATCGACGTCCATAAGCAGACGGCCTCCGTGATCTTCGATGTCGCTCTGGACGACGTCACTGCGGAGATGCGGGGACAAGCGAAGACGATCAACTTCGCCACGCTCTACGGACAGGGGGCCTTTTCGTTGGCGAGACAGCTCGGGATCGAACGAGAACAGGCCCAGGCCTTCATCGACCAGTATTTCGAGCGCTTTGCTGGTGTGCGGTTGTTCCTGGATTCCCAGATCGAGATGGCGAGGGAGAAAGGGTACGTCGAGACCCTTTCGGGCCGGCGCCGATTCGTACCCGAGTTGATGGCCAAGAACTGGAACATCAGACAGTTCGGCGAGCGCGTCGCCCAGAACACGCCGATCCAGGGTACGGCGGCCGATATGATCAAGCTCGCGATGATCGAGGTCCAGGCCGCCCTCGACGAAACCGAAACGGGCGCGCGCATGTTGCTCCAAGTGCACGATGAGTTGCTCTTCGAGGTCCCGGAGGGGGAAGAGGACGCCCTTGCGGCCATTGTCATCGAGAAGATGGAGGGGGCCATGCAACTCAGCGTTCCGCTCGTGGCCGAGGGTGGAGTGGGACGGAGCTGGTACGAGACGAAGGGTCCCTGATCCCCACCCCTCGAAAATCGGCGTATTCCTCCATGGGTACGCCCGTCGGCGGCTTCCACCTTCCGTGCACGATTAGCGTCCTCGCTGATGACCGTGAGGACCCCGCGACACCGTCACACCCGAGGGGATGGAGGCACTCCATGAGCCGTAGTGTGAACAAGATCACCCTGGTCGGAAACGTCGGCCAGGACCCCGATGTCCAGGAGACCAAGAGCGGCACCAAGGTGGTTCACCTGTCGCTGGCCACGAACCGCCCGCCGTTCGGCGACGATCCGCAGGAGGTCACCGACTGGCACCGCCTGACGCTGTGGAACAAGCTGGCCCAGTTCGCCGAGGAGCACGTGTCACAGGGAGACAGGATCTATATAGAGGGGCGGCTCCAGTACGATTCCTACGAGCGTGACGGGGTCAAGATTCCGACGGCCGACGTCAACGTGCGCGAGCTCGTGTTGTTGTCGCAGCGGGTGGCGGAAGCCGAAGTCGCCTAGGAGCTCGGCGCCTCTACAACCAGCGCCAGAAGCTGCGGTTGACGGAGAGGATGAACTCCCAGTCGCCTCCGCTCACGCCCCGGCCGGCGTCAAACCGTAGAATGTCCCAGCCGAGACCGAGTCCTGCACCGACCGAGTGCTTGAGCCCGTCGGTGGTCTCTCCGGGCCAATTCTCGGGCAAGCGGTCGCGGTCCAACCCCGTTACGCCACTGGAAGCAAACAGGCGTAGGCGGAACCAGGGGGATAGGATGGCCTGTGTCGCCTCGATGCGCACGAGGGCCATTCTGTCCCCCTCGAAGGAGCGATAGCCGTAGCCCGGTAGAGTCTGACGACCACCCAGGAGGAACATCATCTGAGCCGGAGCGCCCGCCCCTACCCATCCTCCGTGCACGTCGGCCGTGACGTTGAATACACTGGATCGTGGTAAGGCCGTCCAGTCCCAGGACACAAGTGCCGAGGCGAAGGCTCTGTCTTCGAATCGCCCGAGTCGAAGCGTCGCACTGGGGAACAGGCCGGAGCCGCCCGTGGGCCGCGGGGTCGCCTCCACCTGCAGCCACAAACCGTCACCCTCGTCGATGCGCCGAAGGGGACGCACCCTCGTTGACCCGTCTCCGGTGACGACATCTTCCGCTGACCGGTGCCGTTCCCAATGGCCCGAGATCCGGATACGGCCCCCCGTGACGGGGATGCTGTGCGCCACGGAAATGCCCGACGCGAAGTATGGATCAGTGAAATCCTCTTCCCCAGTCAGGACAGAGAGCGTATTGAGCGCTCCGGAAGCGCCCGCGACGGGACCCACGTCACGCAGATCGTTCAGAGTGGCGCGGACTTGGGTTCCCGCCTGCTGCTCGCCTGTGCCGAGATAGACCGAGGCGTGTGGTTTCTTGCGCCCGAAGGCGTACCCCCCGAATGTCCTTAACTTGAACGGCCCTCCTGGCCTGAACGACATGCCGAGGCCGTTGAAGTAACCCTCTGCACGGCTGTACCGAACCACCGACGTAAGCGACGGGAGGTAGAGCCGTGACGGCGCGAGCCCGGTGACGTAACGGCGGCCGGCCACCCGGATGGCCTGCCTACGGATATCGTCGAAAGCGGGTGTGGGTGCGAGGCCCTCCTCGTCGAGTTGGTCGTAGAGGCCGGAATCGAAACGAAAATCCCCGAGGTTGGCATCCGCCGTGACGCGAGCCCCCCCGAAGAGACCATCGGGAAGATCCGGGTTGAACCGGTAGTCACGAATGTCGAACCGCCCCCTGATCACGCCGCCCGACACGAACTCCAGCAGGGGCACCTCGCGCCGGATCTCCACCTCCTGCCGGTAGGGGAGCCAGTACTTTGCATCCCAGAGGCTGTTGTCCAGCGAGATGCGGATGTAGTCGAGGTGGCTATCGACGTAGGAGGATGGCGTGAATGTGAAGTTCATGCGCACGATCGCGCCTGTGTCTCGCTCGAGGAAGACGCTTCCGATGATGCCGGGTGCGTCCAGATCCCTGGGACGGACCTGAAGTTCATAGACCCGAAGCTCGTTGGTCGGGGCTGCGAAGGTCAGCGTGAGAGAGTCCGCCAGACGAAAGTCGTAGACTGAATCCGAGGCGAGGGCCACAGGGTGAATGACAGCCTCCACCTCGTCCCCGTCGCCGAGATGGATCCTGTCGCCGAAGTCGTCCTGGACGACGGTGAGGTGGTCCAGGTGGTACTTGATGTTCGTCGGAAGCTTTTTCTCGTCCCTGAGTCCCACGATCCGCTGGCGTGTATCGCCGGGCGCGCGCCAATAGATGTCGAGAGCGATCTGGTCCGTCTTCACGAGTGTGCGCTCATTCGTGTCGGCACGGTCCAGAAAATAATAGACGTAACCGCGCGCCTCGGCGGAATACGAGCGAAACGCGGGGTCCACCGACGTCTCATTGCGAAGAGACCTGGCCAAGGCGATCAGTTCAAGCGCGCGCTCGGAGTTCCAACCGTTGTCAGAAGCTTGCGCTTCCAGCGACGTTCCCAGGGCGAGCAGGAGAGAAAGCGTGGCTAGCGCCGACGTACGGACGCGTCCTCGGAGGCGTAGAGGCATGGGAGTTGGTACATCGGGCCCTGGAGGGCGGTTCCCGGGATGGGGCGGATTGCCCGGGCCGCAACGAAAAGGGCCCCGCCTCTCGAAGAGACAGGGCCCCGGGTGTGGTCGCTTGCTTGGACTAGTTGGCGGTCCAGAAGCCGGACAGGGACTCACCATGAGGGCTCTCGCGAAGCTTCTCGAACGCGCGGTTCCGGATTTGCCGGATGCGCTCGCGGGTGACCCCCAGCAGCGAGCCGATCTGCTCCAGCGTCCGCTCCTCACCGTCGTCCAGGCCGTAGTAGAGGTAGAGGATCTTGCGTTCGCGCTCGGTGAGGTATGCGTCGAACATCCCTTCGAGATAGTCGCGACGTGCGATGGCCTCGACGTCCTCCTCGATGTCGCCGGCGTCGGCTCCGGCAAAGCGCTCACCAAAACTCGCGCTATCTCGATCGCTACGGTCGATGGGTGCGTCGAGACTGAGCTCGCTCGCGGCCACACGACGCAGTGCCCGCAGGGTTTCCTCGGGTTCGCCCATCTCCTTTGACAACTCTTTGATGGTCGGCGCCCGGCCCAACTGCTGTGTGAGCTGAGTATCGGTGCGCGCGAGCTTGACCAGGTTCGAGTTCTGGTTGAGCGGGATTCGTACCGAGCGTGTTTGCTCGGCCAAGGCTTGAAGCACGGTCTGGCGAATCCACCACACGGCGTAAGAGATGAATTTCACGCCCTTGTCCGGATCGAACTTCTTCACGGCCTTGAGCAGGCCTTCGTTGCCGATGCACACCAACTCGGCCAACCCCAACCCTCGGCCCTGATACTTCTTCACGTAGGAGATCACGAACCGGAGGTTCGCGGTGACGAGACGCTCGGCGGCTTCCTTATCGCCGGTGCGAGCCCTGCGTGCCAGCGCCCGCTCTTCCGCGGGGTCCTGGATTAGGGGGTATTTCTCGACGTCTTGCAGGTACTGATCGAAGGAGTCCAGGCCTCGGGAAGTTGAGAACATGCGTTTCGATCACCCTCGTCTTTGGGTTCGAGCGGCCCTCGGCGCCGCCGGCGACAAAATCGACCCCGCCGACAGAGCGTGGGCTAAAAGGAGAAACCCAAAGAGTTTAGCACCACTGGCGACGAAGAGGGTAAAACTTATAAAAACCTGTTTCTAGAGTCAAAGGTTTTTTTCAACGTTGGCGCGGGTTTTACGCCATTCTTGCAGAGAGTGGCGGAAACGCGACAAGTTCAGCCCGGGTAGGCCCTCAATGAGAGGCTCGCGTTGATGCCTCCGAAACCGAAGGAGTTCGTGACTGCGGTGGTGACGGTCGCCTCGCGGCCTTGGTTCGCGACGTAATCGAGATCACATCCTTCCCCTTTGGCATCGAGGTTCAGTGTGGGGGCGACCCATCCCCGTTGGATGGTGAGCGCGCAGATGCCGGCCTCGATCGCGCCGGACGCACCGAGGGCGTGCCCGTAGTAGGGCTTGGTGCCCGACACCAGGACCTTGTCGGCCCAGTCGCCCAACACCGAGTGGATCACGCGCGTCTCTGTGGCGTCGTTGAGGGGAGTGGAGGAGCCGTGGGCGTTCACGTAGTCGACCTCGTTCGGCGCAACGCCGCCGGTGGCGAGCGACTCGGCCATAGCGCGAGCGGCCTCGGCACCGTCGGGACGGGGGGCCGTCATGTGGTGTGCATCATTGGACGTGCCGAATCCCATGATTTCGGCGTAGACGTGCGCGTCCCGCGCCTGTGCGTGAGCCTCGCTCTCGAGAATTAGCACGCAGGCGCCCTCGCCCATCACGAAGCCGTCTCGATCCTCGTCGAATGGCCGACAAGCCCTCGACGGATCATGGTTGCGGGTGCTCATCGCCCGGATGAGCGAAAATGCCCCGAATGAGAGAGGTGCCAGGGGCGCCTCGATCCCACCGGCAACGGCCACGTCGACCATGCCCGCCCGAATGAGGCGCCACGCATCGCCGATGGCGATGGTGCCGGAAGCGCAACTCATCGCGTTGGTGGAATTCGGTCCGGTGAAGCCGAAGTCGATGGCTATGTTGCAGCTCGCCGCGCCGCAGAAGACTCCAAGGGCCAGACGGGGGCTGACCGACTTCAGGCCCTTGCTCAAGAACTTCGGGAACTCCTCCTCGGCCTGGATGATCCCCCCCAAGGCGGACCCCATCTGCACCGCCACCCGTTCCGGCTTCGATTGCGAGGCCTGGAGTCCGGCGTCCGCGAGCGCCAGGCCCGTGGCGGCCACCGAGAACTGGCCGAATCGGTTGAGATGGCGAGCTCGGCTTCCGTCCATATAGTCTTGAGGGTCGAAATCCTGGATTTCGGCGGCCAGGCGGGATCGGAAGGACGAGACATCGAAGCGGGTCACGTCGCGCACCGGCGACGTCTCGCGCTGGAGGCCGGCCCACAAGCGGTCCACTCCGATCCCCGATGCGGTGATCGGGCCGATCCCGGTGATCACCACCCTGGCGGGTGTATCCCGCCCATTGCTCGTCACAGGACCGCCACATGTTCCGCCGCATGAGCGATGCCCGCCAAGGTTCGCCCGGCGATGTGGCTCACGAACTGGGGCCCGATCACGAGGTCGGCCGCTGTTCGGCCGATTAGGGGCCACGCGGGACCGGTCCACTCGTGCACGATTCGGATGCGGGTCTTGCCGCCGGGTATCTCGTCGACCTCCCAACGAACGTCCATGCCTTTGGTGATTCCGCCCACATGCTTGTAGAAAATTCGCCGGCTCTCCGCATCATGGTCCATCTCGGATAGCCACCGGGTGGGGTAGCCGACCGGACCGAACGGGCGCCAGGCAGCCATCTCGACCACACCCTTTGCGAATCCGTCCCTGTGGTGGAACCGCACCCAACGATAGTGCGGCAGGATTTCCGGCCAGCGCTCGACATCGGCCGCCGCTTGGAAACACGTGTCGGCCGGTGCCGTCGTGATGGTTTCGTCGATCGTCAGCACTGGGAACCTCCGGTTCCGGGGGCAGTGTAACTTCGTGGCCAGGGCGGGTGCGGTCCAGGCTAAGGACCCGGCGTGATCGTCGGATCCCCGGGACCATCGTGGGTCCGGAGCGGTGGATTCAGAAGCGAATACGGGGTAGCGATGTCACCCGTGAGGCGAACCAAGGCGTCTCCGACCGCCGGGACAAGCTGCAAGCCACCGAACACAAGGCCCCGTACTCGTCGACGGGACACGACGCCCTCGATGACTCGCTGGATGCCGTGGCCTAACCGGAACGCTCGCCGCAGCTTCGCCTCGTACGGTGCCAGGCTCGGTCGGGAGATGGGACGGGGAGGAGTTCCTGATCCTCGCTGACCGCCGGCCTGGCGCAGCGCGCTGTCGATGACCGGGGCCGCGAGTTCCGCGGAAAGCAAGGCTCTGTAGATACCCTGCCCGGTGAGTGGGTCGTAATAGCCTGCCGCGTCGCCCACGAGAAGCACGCCATCGGAAACCGCCCGAGGCCGGGGTACGTCGAACGGACCGCTACACCAGGGCCCGTCCAGCACTCTCGGCTCCGACTCCCAGCCGAGCTCTGCGGCCGCGAATGCTTCTTGGAAGAACTCTAGCGCCCGGCCGGCGAGCTGGGGTCCCCAGCGGGCGGGATCGACAACCACCGTGCCGTTCCAAAGCGGCAGGTCGGCGTGGACCGGCGCCAGACCAACGGTTCCGAAGTCTCCCATCCGGAGGAATCCCCTTTGTCGGGTGGGGCCGCCTCCGCTCAGCCGGCACGTGATGGAGACCTTTCTGTGCCGGGGCGTCGGGTTGGCCCGGTTGATGGCGCGCGCCACGACAGAGCGAAGTCCGTCGGCGCCCACGATGAGTGGGGCGTCTCGGTGCCCACGGCTGCCGTCGGCCTCTCGGGTCACCGCAGTGACCCGCTGCGGGTCAC
>JBGMRK010000042.1:9757-11183 GCA_048061375.1 Longimicrobiales bacterium
CCGCTGCGGGTCACGTCCGGATCTGAGCGCCGGGGTCGGCTCACGTGGCAACTCGATGGTCCGCACGGCGACGCCCTCATGGAGGCAAGCGCCGTGCCGCACCGCTTCATCGGCTAGGGCGGCGTCCAGATCTGCTCTTCGGAGCCCCAGGCCAAAACCGTCCTCCGGCCGGAACCGGGTGTCCACCTCGTGACCCTCCTCCGTGCGAAGGCGCCAGCCTTCGAGGCGAGCCGGGCGAAGCGCGAGAATCGTGTCCAACATGCCGAGTCGCGCGAGTGCGCGCACGGCGCCTGGATTGACGCACTCTCCGCATGCCTTCGGGCGCGGGTGAGATGCCCGCTCGAGCATCGTCACCGACCAGCCCCGGCGCGTGAGCAGGATGGCGAGGGCGCTTCCGGCCGGGCCCGAGCCCACGATCAGGACGTCGGGCGCGGTCGGCTCGGGCGCGGCCGTGCGACCACCCTTCACGAGGAGATGCTCCCCATATCCACGACCCCGCCGCTGAGCACCACCCGATAGAAGAAGTGTCGCCGCACCCGCAGGTTGGTCAGCCCTGCCTCCCTCCCGACGTCAAACAGCTCTTCGGCCGTGAACGATCGTCGGACCGACGCCGGTCCGTCGTACCGGGCGAGTCGGCTGTTACGCCAAAGTGTCTCCGCTAAGAGCTGAGCGCCGATGTAGTTCGGCCTGGTGCGCTCGAGGTCGTTCACGAGCACCAAGCCGCGGCTGACCCTCGCCATCTCACGTACCAGACGCACGGCCCCGTCGTCGTCGAAGTGGTGGATCATGAGCATGCAGACGACTGCGTCGAAGGTGTCATCGGAAAACGGGAGAGTAAGCCCGTCACCGCGCACCAGCGGCACCCCTGCGAGCGACGATCCACCTTTGGCAACGGAGAGGGTCTGAGGATTCGGATCGAGCCCGATGAGGACCCACCGACAGCCACTCTGTGTGGCCCAATCGCGGAGGCGGGTCGGGGTGCGCGCGTTGCCGGTTCCTACATCGAGCACCCTGGCTCGTGGGGCGGCGCTCAGCAGTGGCTCCAGGTGGGTCTCGAGTGCGCGCTGTCCGCCCAGCCACCTGTTGGCCTGTGACATCTTCGCCAACGAGTCGGCCAGCTCGCCGAGGTCTTGGACCGGGCCGTCGACCAGCTCGGGCTCGAGCGTTCGGGGCGGCATCGAGCCGAGCGCAGGCAGGTCCACGGGAGCTTGGGCTCAGCCCCCAGCCGGGCCGGGGAGGATCGTCGATGCCACGCCGGCTCTCCGACTCCGTTGCATCTGCCCGTCGGCGAAGCCGATTACGAATCCGAGGAATTCCAGTGCGGTAAAGCGAAGCATCGGCCCTCGGAACGCGTCCGGCCCGTTTGCGGGCACCGCGATATCTAAGCGCGCGACGCTGCGTGTTCCCTTTGGGAAGCCGAACCGTA
>JBGMRK010000042.1:11283-15945 GCA_048061375.1 Longimicrobiales bacterium
GCATCGGCCTCGCCGAGTACGTCGCGCCAGCCAGCCCGGTCCGCCGGCTCATTATCAGAGAAACGCCGCCCCTCGACGCTCACGCCGGCTGTTAGAATCCACCGACCGGGGGCGACCCCCCCGAACAGGCGGAGCCGTGCGAAAACGTCATCCACCTCCGTCGGTCCGTCAGAGTCCAGAAATCCAACGCTCTTGCCAACCGTAAGGGCGATCTCGGTCCCCACGGGTATGTCCTGGACTCCCCGCAACGCATCCAGCCCGGTCTCCCGTCGAAACCGAATGTTGCGCTTGCCGATCAAGAAGTTCACGCGGGTGGTCTCGGTCTCGCGGGTCAATCGGAGTGCCTCAGCCGCGAGTTCGGGCGCCGCGGGCGTCCGGTTCCCGAAATCGCTATTGGTCACTGCCTCGACGCGGTTGGCCACGTCCGGGAAGCGCAACGCCTCTCGCGAAATGCCTATCCCGAACAGCGTGAGGCTTCCCGGGGGACCCACCCGACCCGCCACCGTCACCTCGGCTCGCGTTGTCTCGAAGGGGAGCACCACATGCGACAGTGTAGGGTGATCTTCGAGGGCGTACGAGAACAGATCCTCACGGCGGGAGTAAACCTCGCGGGCGGCCCAGCGTCCTACTTCGCCCACGAACGGGTAGGTGAATCCTTGGCCTTCGAAACCCCCGACCCGCGTGGTACCTAGCAGCAGTGAGCTGTTCAAGCGTGTACCGAACGTGCGAGGGAGTCCAATGCCCCCGCCGACATCGCGCAACTCTCGGCGATTCCGCCAAAAGGCGCCGAGCAGCACTCCTCTGCCCAAGAAATTCTCCTCGGCGACGTTGATACCCGCGAAGTCCACCCCGGTATCGAAGCGGAAGCGGAGGTCGACCCGTGTGGACCACTCGTCCTGGGTGTCGACCACGATGTGCTGTGAACCGTCGGGCTGCAGGACGGCGTACACATCGACTCTCGCCAGAAAATTATATTGACGGAGAATCCGCTCTGACTCCTCCAGCAGGAAGGTGTCGACGCAGTCACCGACCCTCTGCAATAGCTCGGCCTCGAGGAATTCCGCTTTCGTGCGGACGTGCAACGAGTTCGCGAGGCCGTACACCCAACTGAACCGAGCGTCCTCGTCGATCTGTGATGTGTCGAAAATGGAGTGCGAGTCTACGAAGATGTTCGAGATCCGGCCGTTGGGACATTCCTGGGCGGAAGCGGCGTGTGCGGACCCGGCCAGCGCACCCACGCACCATGCGAGGAAGGCGAAGATTCTGCGGTGAGGGAATGGCATGGTCGTTAGGATACACCGTGCGGTCGCTCGACGTGCCAAGCTCGTCTTTGCCGGCTAGGAGTAAGACCAATTAGGTCCCACCGATTGACCACCGATTTTGCCTCGACTACGATAATCTCTCCTCTCTACTCAACCGAGCGAACGGCACCATGGACAAGCGGCGAAAAGCTGCCCTCGACTATCACTCCCAGGGCCGGCCCGGCAAGATCGAAGTGGTACCCACCAAATCGGTGAAGACGGCCCGCGAGCTCAGCCTGGCGTATAGCCCGGGAGTCGCCGAACCCTGCCTCGAGATCCACAAGAATCCCGACGACGTTTTCCGGTACACCACGCGCGGCAATCTAGTCGCCGTTGTGTCCAACGGCACCGCGGTGCTGGGCCTGGGCAACATTGGCCCCATGGCCGCCAAGCCCGTCATGGAGGGGAAGGGCGTGCTGTTCAAGAAGTTTGCGGGCATAGACGTCTTCGACCTCGAGATCGCCTCCGAGGACCCCGAGGAGATCATCAGGTTCTGTGAACTCCTCGAGCCCACGGTCGGTGGCATAAACCTCGAGGACATCAGCGCGCCAGCATGCTTCATCATCGAACAGCGCCTGAAGGAGACCGCTGACATTCCGGTTTTCCACGATGACCAGCACGGGACAGCGATCATCGGTGGCGCGGCGCTGATCAACGCGATCGAGGTCGCTGGCAAGAGAATCGAGAGTGTTCGTGTGGTGTTCAGCGGCGCCGGCGCCTCGGCCCTCGCCACGGCGGACCACATCATCAAACTCGGTGTGGATCCGGAGAACGTGTTTATCGCCGACAGCAAGGGTATCATCTACGAGGGCCGGGAGGACGAGGTCAACGAGTACAAGGCGCGCTTCGCGAGGAAGACTCCCTTCCGGACACTGGCCGACGCCATGAATCGCGCCGACGTGTTCATCGGTCTTTCGGTGAAGGGTGTTGTGGACGCGGACATGGTCGCCTCGATGGCCGAGAACCCGATCATCTTCGCGCTCGCCAATCCCGATCCGGAGATCACTCCCGAAGAGGTGGCCGGGATCCGGGACGACGCGATCATGGCCACGGGCCGCTCGGACTACCCCAACCAGGTGAACAACGTCCTCGGCTTCCCGTTCATTTTCCGCGGTGCGTTGGACGTGCGAGCACGTGCGATCAACGACGAGATGAAGCTCGCTGCTACGCACGCGCTCGCGGGGCTGGCGCGTGAGCCCGTGCCGGAGGACGTCACCAGAGCCTACGGTGGCGAGGAGTTCGAGTTCGGGCGCGAGTACCTGATCCCGACTCCCTTCGACTCGCGTGTTTTGTTCTACGTGGCGCCTGCCGTCGCAAAGGCCGCCATGGATAGCGGCGTGGCGCGTGTCCAGTTGGACCTCGACGAGTATCGCGACCGATTACGGGGCAGCTTGGGGCCGGGCCGCGAGGTCATGCGGGGGATGGTCAACCGAGCCCGGCGTGATCCGCAACGAGTGGTCTTGATCGACGGGTACAACCTCCAGGTGATCATTGCGGCGGCCCAGATCGTGGAGGAGGGTATCGCCCGCCCGATTCTGATCGGACGACGTGGGAAGCTCGAGGAGATCAGTGAGCTCCATGGAATCAGCTTGGGCGGAGTGGAGATCGTGCACCCCGTCGATGATGAGGAGACCCGGCACCGGTACGCGGCTGAACTCTATCGCATGAGGCTCCGGAAGGGTCTCACCGCGGCGGAGTCCCGCTCCAAGATGTACCAGCCCCAGTACTTCGGCGGCATCATGGTACACCTCGGCGACGCCGACGCAATGGTAGGCGGCATCGAGTTGGCCTATCCCGAGATGCTCAGGCCGGCGCTTCAGATTCTGGGACGGGCGGAGGGGGTCAGCCGGGTCGCGGCTCTCTACATGGTGGCTCTTCCCAACCGACAGCTCCTGTTCTTCGCGGACACGGCCGTGAACATCGACCCCGATGCGGAGGCATTGGCCGAGATCGCCGCCCTGACAGCGGGATTCGTCGAGGAGTTGGGCCTCACACCGCGCATCGCGATGATTTCGTTCTCCAACTTCGGATCGGCGTCGCACGAGGAGACTCAGAAGGTCCGAGCGGCCGTAAAGCTGGTGCGCGAGCGCCGCCCCGATCTCGAGGTAGACGGGGAGATGCAGGCCGACACGGCCGTGAACTGGTCCACGCTCAGCACGACCTATCCGTTCACGGATTTGACCGGTCCGGCCAACATACTGGTCTTCCCGACGCTTACGGCGGCGAACGTCTCGTACAAGCTTCTCGCCGAGTTGAGCGACGCCGAGGCCATCGGGCCGGTGCTGCTCGGGATGAGTAAGCCGGTGAACTTCCTCCAGCGCGGAGCGACCGTGGACGACGTCATCAATTTGGTCACGCTGGCATGTGTGGACTCGCAGGCTCGTTCTGATGAAAGTTAGTGCTGTGGAGGGGGCGACTACTTGGAGGATCTGAAGGATATGGGGACACAGGTAAGTGAAAGCCCGTCGGTGATCGGCGGGAAAAGCAAAGTGGGATTAGAGTCTCACGGACTGACACCCACCGGTGCGGTTCACTGGAACCTCTCTCCGGCGCAGCTCTACGAGAAGGCGCTCGAGCGGGGCGAAGGTCGTATCGCGCACATGGGTGCATTCACTGCCGTCACGGCGCCGCACACCGGACGGTCGCCCAACGACAAGTACACCGTGCGGGACGCAGCCTCCGAGTCTTCGGTCGACTGGGGCGAGGTCAACGCCCCCCTCAGCGAGGAGCACTTCAGGGCGCTCAGAGACGACGTGCTAGAGTTCTTGGGCGGCCAGGATCTGTTCGTGCGGGATGCGCGCGCGGGATCACACCCGGAGCACGGGTTGTCCGTGCGGGTGATCACGCACAACGCGTGGCACAACCTGTTCGCCTACAACATGTTCCTGCGGCTGTCACCCGGGGAGTTGGACGGCTTCGAGCCGGAGTTCACGGTGTTGCACGCGCCGGGGTTCACGGCCGATCCGGAAAAGCACGGCACGAATTCCGGCACCGCGATCGCGGTGAGCTTCGCCGAGCGCCAGGTCGTGGTGGCGGGCAGCAACTACGCCGGCGAGATCAAGAAGTCGATCTTTTCGGTGCTGAACTTCATGCTTCCCGACCAGGGTGTGCTGCCCATGCACTGCTCGGCCAACGTGGGGTCCGATGGCGACGTGGCTCTGTTCTTTGGTCTCTCTGGAACGGGAAAAACCACGCTCTCGGCCGATCCCGAGCGTGGCTTGATCGGCGACGACGAACACGGTTGGGGACGGGACGGCGTGTTCAACTTCGAGGGTGGTTGCTACGCGAAGACGATTCGCCTGTCTGCGACCGGTGAGCCCGAGATCTTCCAGGCTACCCAGATGTTCGGGACGATTCTGGA
>JBGMRK010000043.1:0-2867 GCA_048061375.1 Longimicrobiales bacterium
GTTCTGTTCACTTCTGGTCGCCGGAGGTCGGGCAACCTATCTACCCGGATGTCGCTTCTGGACAGGAACGTCGGGGTCTGGCCGCTCCCCACATGGCTCAAGGTCACCGGGATTTCGACGCCCCATTCCGCAGGCATGATGCGCTCGAGCCGAAGCGTGGAGTTGAAGCTGAACGAGGTCTCGTTTTGGAACGTGGCCCCGCCCTTGAGCTGCCTGAACAAAGCCCCTCTGCGAGTGAAGGTGATGCGGGCGTCGAGCACGTCGGACGCCTGCAAGTCCACGGAAACTCGCCCGGCAAGACCGACGTCTCTAAGAGCCTCCGACAGCCGGATCTCGTTGATCCACACCTCGCCCGTGGTGGGAAGGCCACCCTGGTTCCAGACGCCCAATGAGAGCTCACGAACAGCGGCCAGGTTGGGCGACCGCGCTCGATCCTTCAGCACGACGGCATACGTCGAGTCCGCCGACCAGAGCTCGAGGGGTGGTCCGGTCGGGCTCCTGGGGTGAAGGATCAACTCCTGCTCCGCACGCTGCCTCAACTCGATCCATTCGTTGAAATCGACCAGAATCTCCGGGAGCCATTCCTCTGGGTTGATCGCGTCGGGGTTCAGTACGGGCTCCATGGACGTTTTGAACAGGTAGAAGTTCTCCGCGTCCTCGCCGACCTTGACGAAGAAGGACATAGGCCTGTCGCTTCCCCAGTCTCCTCGGCGGGCCACAGCCCAAACGCGGAGTTGCCTGTACGTGAGGAAGTCCCGTGGCCTCTGCGGAAAGCGATTAAACACCTCGGCCCGGTCCCCACCGGCTACGTCCTCATACTCGATCTTGAGCCCTTTCTCGTTGAACTCGAATCCCTGCCCACCGAATGTGGAGGTCGGATCGTCGAGTTCCTCCAGTATTCCGGGCGGAGGCTGATAGGCGGCTCCGTCGGTCAGGCGGCTCACCGGTCCGACCTCGGCGCGGCCGAAACCGCTGGCCGTGTCTCCGACGATCCCACGGAGCACGCCGGCCTGTGCACGCTTGACCCACCGCGAGCCGACCAACCTCATGCGCGCTAGGGTGAGACGCTGACGCCGTCTCCCGGTCACGGTCACCCGTAGATGGCGCACCGCGCGGAAGTCCGCCTCCGCGAACGGGCCGGGCACTTGAAATAGATCGGTGCCGCGGAGCGGAATCCGGTAGAGCCGAAACGCCGTGCCCGTTTCGGACCGGTCGCGCGCCAGGAACGGTGAGGTGCCGTCCAACCGGACTACCGAACGCAAATAGCGCTCGAGAGTGTCGAGATTGCCGTCGCCGTCGAGATCTTCCGTGTCGCGTCGGCCGTTCCCGCGCGTGCAGTTCGCCCGAGCGTCCCCAATCCGATAAATCGCCGCACGTTCCGCGATGCAGTTTTCCTCCCAGACCCCCACCTCATCCAACACATCGCTCCAGATCTCTCCTCGACGTGGATCGGCCTCCTGATCGAGCAGGCCCAAGCCCCAGGACACGCCCGTCCCTTTGACCCCGTTGGCCTCATCCGAGCGATTGAGGAACATGGCATCCTCACTGACGATGCCGAGGTCGAGAACGAGTGTGAGAGAGTCTCCGTCCGCCACGTAGAACTCGAGAAACTCCGTCTTGCTCAGATCGAGGCCCGTCGGACTTAGCGCCGTAGTGATCGAGCGCCAGGAACGTCCGCCTCTCGTCGCCGGCGTCGGGTTGAAGTCGAGCACCATGCCGATCTCGCGGGCCTGGCTCCCTGTGAAACGGATCTGCCTATCGATGTCCACCTGTG
This sequence comes from Longimicrobiales bacterium, assembly GCA_048061375.1. GTDB lineage: Bacteria > Gemmatimonadota > Gemmatimonadetes > Longimicrobiales > Gaopeijiaceae > JACZXQ01. The sequence goes on from JBGMRK010000043.1 coordinate 1,775, forward strand.
GCAGGAATCCCTCGAAGATCCCCAAGCTATCGTTTTGGAGTCCCTCCCGGACCCACGTGTGCTGCCAGGTCATTTCTCCCACATCGCTTTGATCTACAGCCAGAGGGAGCGCGTCCTCGGCTCCGTTCCGAAAGCCGGGGGCGCTGCCCCGATCCCAGTCGGACGCAAACAGCGACAACGGGAGCTCGTTGGCGGAATCGAAATCGTCCAGGAAAACGTCCGTTCGGGTGTTGGGGTTCGGAAGCGAGACCGCAAGCTCGCCGTTGATACCGATGGACGACGGTCCGCCCAGGCGGAGGCCGGGGACATTCTCCAGAAGCCGGTCGAGCCGCTCCGCTCCGAAGAGAAAGCCTCCGTTGAGGCCGCCTAGTGTGATGGAGGAGGGTTCTACTCCCAGCCGCGGTCGTTTAACCAGCGTCTGCTCACCCTGATGAAGGGCCAACAAGTCGATCGAGCCCGAGGGCCCCACATCGTAACGGGCGCTGAGTCCGAAAACGGTGGTCGGCGCTATCTGGAAAAGAGATTTCTGCTCCCAGGACGCCCTCACGACAGGTTCGCTGATCGCGGCGAACAGGGCTTCCGGGCGAATCAGCGTGACCTGTCCGATGTCGTAGTCGATGCGGTAGTCCTGGCCTCTGACCAGCCGCCGATCACCGAGAAACACGCGCTCACTCCCGTCCCGGATGCCCAGCGCCCCCAGCGAGAAAGTCGAGATGACCCCCCGGCTCCGCAGCTCGAACGGAATGGTGAGCCTGTAGAGACCTCCGTTGTCACGGTCGAACGGGTCACCGGCATCGTAGATCGTCGCGTTGACGTCCGCACCGAGAATAGCAGAGGTCTGTGTGTCGTCGAGCCCGAGCGACTCGAGCGGCGGGGGCGCCTGAAAGGGCTTCAGCGTCGGGAAGACGATGAATACGCCCGGCACCGGAGGCTGGTTCTGGAAGAACTCCTGGGCCGGCTTGTAGATGCCGGCCTGGTCGACCACGTCCACCGGCGACTCTTCATCGAGCCCGAAGAGCCTCAGCAGCGTGATGTCATTACCCTCCAGGTCGCGTTTGAACGTCTGGCCACCGGATAACTCGCCGAGGGAGAT
>JBGMRK010000043.1:2967-8003 GCA_048061375.1 Longimicrobiales bacterium
CCGCCGCAGTGGCCGCCTGAGCGCCAGCCACAGCCCGCTCGAGTGAACGGAGTAATCCTGGCCCGGCCGTAGGTACCGAAACCATCCGGACTCCAGCACCCGATCACCAACCGGGCCGGCGACTGCGTCGGCCTGGATCAGTCCCTCCACCTGTTGCCGTGTGACGGGATCATCCTCGAACCGGTAAACCTGAATCGGCTCTATGCCTGGTACCACCCGGGACGGAGCAGCCGATGGATCGAGTCCGAGAATGTCGATGTGGGGCGAGTTGTCGATGAGTGCCGGGTCCACCACGAAGAAGAATTGGCCGCGGACGTAGTCGGCGTCGTCGAGCACCAACGTGTCGACCTGGACGAAGTTTTCCTGGCCAGGCGCTCCACTGAGGCGGAACTCGCGGCTGGACAAATCTCCCCGCTGTTGCGCCCACACACCCTGAAATTCGATCGGCCCCACTTGTCCCGTCGCCTGGAGTCCGAAATTTCCAGCCGGAATCCCACCGGAAAGGAAACGCGACGGGGGCAAGTCGAATGTGACGTCGCCAATCTCGATGCGCTGGAGCACCTCATCCTCCCGGCCCTCATAGACGATGTTGATCCTGTTCGCGGCCGAAAACTCACGGGCCTGATCGAAGTCGACATCCACATTCAGCCGTTCGGCGATGGTACCTTGCAGGCGCACCCCGAACTGCATGTCCGGGTTTATCTGAGGTATGAGTCCCGGATCACACGTGAACTGGACGCGAGTGTCGCAGGGGCGGAATCGGGTCCAATCACCCCCAAGTTCGGCCCGCCCCGTGATCTGGACGTCTAGGCTCGAGAGCTCGCTCACGAACCCGACCGGGCCGGCGATCTCCACCCCCGGGGTCACGGCACCAATAAGGAGCTCGGGACTAGGAGGCTGCAATGCTAGGAGTCTGATCAGGCGCCGGCGGTAGGTCGCCAGTCTGTGTCTGAGGTACGCCACTCCAGGGGAGAGCAGCCAGGCTTCCGGGGTTTGGAGCGTGAAACTCAGGGGACGGATGGGCACAGCCGGCGCAAAGGGGCTCGAGCCCGTTGCCTGCCACGCGGGCCCGGCCAATCGATCGAGGAAGGGCGGGAGCACAACGGGTGGTACCTGAAGGCGAACCGTATCGGCCGCAACGGCCGGGACAGCCTCAACGGCGCCAAGCTGGCCCACCGATCCGGCCACCAGAACGACCATGGCAGCCACGATCCAACCCACAATCGACGAGCTCAACGGCGGGGACCGGTGCGTGTGTTGCGGTGTAGGGACTGCGTTTGGCGCTCGACGAGGTGTGGGCTCCAAGGAGCACGAGCTTCCCGTTCCCAGGTATTCGGTCTGTAGATGAGGATTATCACTCGATATGTGATCCGTGCCCACGCGGGGCCGTTCTTCTTCGCGTTCACCGCCGTCACGGGTCTCCTGTTTCTCAACGCCGTGATCCAACGGATGAGTAATCTGGTGGGTAAAGGGCTCTCGTGGACAGTGATCGGCGAGTTCATGCTCCTTTCGCTCCCTCATACGATCGCCCTCACCCTGCCCATGGCCATTCTGGTAGCCACCCTCTACACGTTCAGTGAGCTTACGGCCTCCAACGAGATCACCGCCATGGCCGCCGGAGGAATACGGCCACTGAGGGTGATGGCGCCGATGCTTGTGGTGGGCCTCATGTTCGTGGGTGTAATGCTCTATTTCAACGATCAACTGCTGCCTAGAGCAAACCATCGTCTCAGAAACCTTTTGATCGACGTCTCCACCAAGAGCCCCACGTTGGAGCTGGAAGAGCACATCGTTAACCGACTCGAGACGGCGGCACAAACCGGAAACGTGTACCTCGAGTTCGGCGAGATCGACCGCGCGACCAACGAGCTCACAGACGTCGTCATCTACGATCTGACCGATCCTCTCTCCTACCGTACGACCTACGCTGAACGGGCCACCATGATGTTCAACGAAGATCGTACGGATCTGTATCTGACCCTTTACGACGGGGTGTTATACGAGGTCAGCGGGAATCGAGAGGGAGGCTTCAGCCGGTCCCGCTTCGACAAGGAGATCCAGCCCCTTCGAGGTGTTGGTAACGTGATGCAGAGGCAAGCCGGAGGCATCGCCCGCGGCGATCGCGAGATGACCATTCGTCAACTCCGAGCGGAGAGCGATGAACACGCTGCGGACACCGAGCGGGTCAAAACATCCAACCATCGGCGGTCGATCGCCGCCATCGAGTTGGCGCTCGCCCTTCCGATCCCCGGCGATGCCTCTGGCGACACCGCGGCGGCTGGCGCCCGCTTGCCGGCTTTACGCACGGCGGGCTTCATGGCCGACATGGATGACATGACCCGGGGTGTCGCCCAGAACGCACGCCAGAACCTCAGCCAGATCCGGGCTCACGAGCGGCGCATCGATGTGCTCTCCGTGGAAGTGCACAAGAAGTGGGCGATCGCGGTGGCCTCCATCGTCTTCGTGCTGTTGGGCGCTCCACTGGCGATGCGTTTCCCGCGCGGCGGTCCGGGCATGGTGATCGCAGTCTCGATCGCGATCTTCACCATCTACTGGGCCGGACTGATCGGGGGAGAGAATCTGGCCGACGACAACAAGGTCTCCCCGATTGTCGCCATGTGGGCCCCCGATATTCTCTTCACGATATTCGGCGTCGGATTAGTCATGCGCATGGGCCGTCAGGCCGCGACGAGCCGGGGCGGTGGATGGGAGGACATCCTCAGACCCATCTCCAGATCCGCCAAGGGACTGTGGGCGGGGAAAAGAGCGGTTGGGTGATTCGCATCCTGGACCGACTCCTGTTCCGCACCTTCCTCAAGCTTTTCCTGGGCTTCGTGCTGGGGGCTCCCGTGCTATTCGTGGTGGGCGACATCGTACAAGAGATCGACCGCTACTTCGCGAGGGGCCTAACCTTCGGCGAGGTCGCGTTCGCCTATCTCTACAAGTTTCCCCTGTTCATCAGTTGGGCGTTTCCGATCGCGGCCCTGATCGCCGCCGTGTTCACCGTGCATGGAATGACGGTGCACCGCGAGGTCTTGGCGGCGAAGGCCGGCGGCATTTCGTTCCACCGCCTCATTCTTCCGATCCTGGTCGCCGGAGCGGGCTTGGCCGGGGCCGGACTACTTCTTGCCGAGGTCGTCCCCTTGGGCAACCGCCGCGCCGCCAGACTGCTGCAAAGCGAAGATCCAGGACTTCAGTGGCGCCAAAACTTCGTATTCAAGACCGATGACGGAGTAAGCGTGAGTATCCGGAGGCTCATCGCGTCGACAGGCGAAATAAACGGCGTGATCATGGAGATTCCGCCGGGCCCGAACGGCGCACCCGCCAAGCACGTGAGCGCCAAGGGCGCCACCTGGGGAAGCGAGGTCGGTTGGACGTTTCGGGACGGCTTTGTCAGGGTGCTCGATTCGGAAATCGACTTTCCCACCTACAAGTTCTCAGAGATGCGCACGCTCCGCTTTTCGGAGCCTCCGCACGACCTGTTGACGGATTTTCGCAATGAAGATGAAATGACGCGGGCCGACATCAACCGCCTCGCGGCCAACATCGAGCGCTCGGGCGGCGACGCGCGCGAACTCTACGTGGAGAAGAACCAGCGCACCGCAATCGCGATCGCCACCTTGATTATCGTCCTGTTCGGCGCTCCGCTCGCGACGAGCACACAACGGGGTGGCACGGCCTACGGTATCGGGCTCGCACTCGGAACGACCCTTCTATACCTCCTCCTCTTCAATCTGACCAAGGCGGCCGGCGAGAGCGGCGTAATAGAGCCCATGATGGCTGCGTGGTCACCGAACGCCGTCTTCCTGCTCGGGGCACTCTTGCTACTGAGGAGGGTGCGTACCTGACCAGCGGTCTCCGAGAAATGCGGGAGCGTTCAGCTCTTTGACAAAGCCGGCCGTCAGCTCCCCCGTGTACACCTCCTGGACCGGGCCGCGCAGGGTCAATCGCATGTCTTCGCCAACATCGACGTGGAGCGTTCCGCCCAACATTCTGACCTCGATCAGGCCGGGAGCGATCGACTCGGACCAGACCGCCGCCGCCGCTACGGCGCAGGCGCTCGTGCCCGAGGACGCCGTAGGGCCCACTCCACGCTCCCAAATCAAGGCCTCTACAGCGTTGGCGCCAGTGATGTGAGCGAGTTGAACGTTGGTACCGGCCCTGAACGCGGGATGGCTCGCGAGATGCGGTCCGATGCGGGCCAATTCATCCTCACTCAGGCTGTCCCGAAAGACGACGCAATGGGGATTTCCGATTGAGACTCCAATGAACGGGAGCGCACCCTCGGGTCCAAGGATGCGGCCGGGCTCCTCGAGCTCTCCTTCGTCAAGCCCGACTTCGTCGGACGAAAAGCCTGCCGGTCCCATATCCACTGTGACGTCGTAGACGCCGTTGGATGTCACTGCGTGGACCGTGAGCTCCACCGAGTCGCCGCCCACCGTTACCGCGAACGGCTCCCTGCCGACCCGGCCGCGAGAGGAGAGATACGCCGCGAGAATGCGGAGGCCATTGCCGCTACGCTCGAACTCCGAGCCGTCGGGGTTGAACATTCGAAGGAGGTAGGGCGGTCCGGCGGACCCGAGCAAGACGACGATGCCGTCGCTTCCAGGCCCTCGCCAACGGTCGCAGACGGCTTGGATCGCCACCTCGGACAGCGGCCAACCGTCTCCCTCCTCCACCACGATGTAGTCGTTCCCGAGACCGTGCCCCTTGAAGAACCCAGTCACCGCGCGCGGTCGATCGCTCATTTCGTGTCCGATCTGTCGAGTTGAGGCATGGCATGCAACATATAGGGTTGGTCACACTTGGCGCGCGTGCTAGCTTTGATCCAAAGAATCGGAACGGGGCGATTTACGGCGTATTGCGGCCCCTCGGACAGTGTGCTCCGAATGAACCGCTAAAAAGCCTGCCTCGGCGCATGACGCTTGCGACGAGGCCTTTTTCTTTGGACGCGCTCTCTGCCGTCGCCTCTCCCGGTCATGCGACCCTGACCGCTCGAGGCCACCAACCGGAGCAATCGGTATGTCCGACTCAGT
>JBGMRK010000043.1:8103-15918 GCA_048061375.1 Longimicrobiales bacterium
AACACGTTCAACGCCCAGGCGATCTCGCTCGAGGATTATGGGTTGAGCGACGCCGTCTACGAGATGAACCGCACGGCGGCCGAGATCGCTCGTGCAGTCGCCGACGAGTTCACCGCCGCCGACCTCAGCAAGCCACGGTGGGTGTGCGGGTCTATCGGCCCGACGAATCGTACGTGCTCGATTTCCCCCGACGTCGCCGACCCGGCGTTCAGGAGCATCACCTTCGAGGCGCTCGCGGCGGCGTACCGTGTGCAGGCCCAAGGCCTACTCGATGGAGGAGCGGACGTGCTCCTCGTCGAGACGGTCTTCGACTCGCTCAACGCCAAGGCCGCCCTGTTCGCACTCACGGGCCTACGGGCAGAGACGGGGCATCCCGTGCCGATCATGGTCTCAGGCACCATCACGGACGCGAGCGGCCGGACACTCAGCGGACAGACGCCCGAGGCGTTCTACAACTCCGTACGGCACGCCGGACTCCTGAGCGTCGGGTTGAACTGCGCGCTGGGCGCTGAGCAACTCCGACCCCATCTGGAGGAGTTGGCGCGCGTGGCCGAGCTTCCCGTGAGTTGTCATCCGAACGCAGGCCTCCCGAACGCATTCGGCGAGTACGACGAGACCGCCGATATCACGTCGGGGATCATTCGGGAGTTCGCGGAGAGCGGCTTCGTGAACATCGTCGGGGGATGCTGCGGTACCACGCCGGAGCATGTGGAGGCCATCGCGCACGCTGTCGCAGGCCTGGCTCCACGAGACGTAACCAAAGCACCTCCACGTTTGAGACTCTCTGGGCTGGAGCCCCTGGAACTCGGTCCTGACTCGCTGTTCGCCAACATCGGCGAGCGCACGAACGTCACGGGATCGAAGCGGTTTCGCCGCCTGATCACCGACGACCAGTACGAGGAGGCTCTCGACGTTGCTCGGGATCAGGTAAGGAGCGGAGCCCAGATGCTCGACGTCAACATGGACGAAGGGCTTCTCGACTCCGCAGACGCGATGACCCGTTTTCTCAATTTGATCGCGTCGGAGCCCGACATCAGCCGGATTCCGATCGTGATCGATTCGTCCGATTGGAACGTGATCGAGGCCGGGCTGCGCTGCGTGCAGGGCAAGTGCATCGTCAACTCGATCAGCCTCAAGGATGGCGAGGAGACGTTCCGCAATCGGGCCGACCTGGTCCGACGCTACGGCGCCGCAGCCATCGTCATGGCCTTCGACGAAGAGGGGCAAGCCGACACGGTCGACCGAAAGGTCGCCATCTGCGCCAGGGCTTATCGAATCTTGACTGAAGAGGTCGGATTCGACCCCACCGACATCATCTTCGATCCCAACATCTTCGCGGTAGCCACGGGCATTGAGGAGCACCGGGGGTATGCGATCGCCTTCATAGAGGCGGTGCGTCGGATCAAGGCCGAGCTGCCGCACGCGCGGGTGAGCGGCGGAGTCAGCAACATCTCATTCTCCTTTCGGGGAAGCCCCGTCGTGAGGGAAGCCATGCACGCGGCGTTCCTCTACCACGCGATCCAGGCCGGGCTGGACATGGCGATCGTCAATGCCGGAACACTGCCCGTTTACGACGACATCGACCCGGGGCTCCTCGAATCGGTCGAGGACGTGTTGTTCGATCGTCGGCCGGACGCGACTGAACGGCTGACTGCTCGCGCGGAAGCGCTTGCGGGAGTCGAGGAGCGCCCCGAGGCGAATATGGAATGGCGGGACGAGCCGGTAGAGAAGCGTCTCGAATACGCCCTCGTGGAAGGCGTCGCCGACTTCGTCGAGGAGGATGTCGAAGAGGCACGGGTTGCGCGTGATCGGGCGCTCGACGTCATTGAGGGCCCGCTCATGGACGGAATGAACGTCGTAGGAGACCGGTTCGGATCGGGCCGGATGTTTCTGCCGCAGGTGGTCAAGAGCGCGCGCGTCATGAAGCGAGCCGTAGCCTATTTGACCCCGTTCCTCGATTCAGAGAAGAGCGAGGGTAAGAGGTCGGCCACCAAAGTGCTATTGGCAACCGTAAAGGGTGACGTGCATGACATCGGCAAGAACATCGTGGGCGTCGTGCTACAGTGTAACGGCTTCGAGGTCGTGGACCTCGGAGTCATGGTCGCCACGGAGCGCATCCTCGAAACGGCTTTGGCCGAGGAGGTCGACATAATCGGGCTGTCCGGCCTCATCACGCCCTCTCTCGGACACATGGTTCACGTCGCCTCGGAGATGGAGCGCTGTAAATTTCGGATTCCGCTACTGATCGGCGGTGCCACGACCTCGCAACGCCACACGGCGGTGAAGATCGCAGGCCACTACGGTGGGGCGACGGTCTACGTGCCCGATGCGTCGCGGAGCGTCAGTGTAGTACGCAGTCTGCTCGACGAAGCGAAGTACGAGGAGTTTATCGCCGGCGTCCAGGACGAGTACGAGAGGGAACGCGCCGCCCACTCCGCGCGTCGTGAGAAGAGCTCGCTCATTACACTCCGACAGGCACGCGACAACCGCACATCGTTCGACTGGAACTCCTACGATCCCCCACTCCCCGCCCGCCCGGGAATCCACGTATTCGACGAATACCCACTCGAGGAATTGGTCGATTACATCGATTGGACACCCTTCTTCCATGCCTGGGAGCTGAAGGGTGCCTACCCCTCCATACTGGAAGACGAGGCATCCGGCCAAGCCGCGCGCAGCCTCTGGGCCGACGCGAATGAGCTGCTCACTCGCATCGTCTCGGAGGGGTTGCTCACCGCTCGGGCTGTGGTCGGCATCTTCCCTGCCGAGCGGCTTGGCGAGGACGACATCGCGATTTACGAAAGTGGCGACCGTGGAAATCCCACCGCGGTACTGCGCGGATTGCGTCAGCAGTTTCGGAAGACCCAAGGAAGGGCCAACGTCTGCCTATCGGACTTCGTGGCGCCAGAGGGTTCTGGTAAGGAAGACCACCTCGGAGCGTTCGTGGTGACCACCGGCTACGGACTCGACACGCTGGTAGCCGCGATGGAGGCTTCCGGCGACGACTACTCGGCCATCCTGGCCAAGGCGTTGGCGGACCGGCTTGCCGAAGCGATGGCCGAGAGGATGCACCAACGAGTTCGAACCGAGCTCTGGGCCTATTCGTCCGACGAGAGGCTCGACAAAGAGGGCCTCGTGGCCGAGCGGTATCGTGGGATTCGCCCGGCGCCGGGGTATCCGGCATGCCCCGACCACACGGAAAAGGCAACGCTTTTCGAGCTACTGGACGCGACCCAGGCCACCGGCGTCGCTCTCACCGAGTCGTTCGCGATGACCCCGGCCGCCTCGGTTTCCGGGTGGTATTTCTCGCACCCTGATGCACACTATTTCGGCGTCGGTCGGATCGGGAAGGACCAGGTCGCAGACTATGCCGACCGAAGAGGGGTGCCGATACAGGAGGCCGAGCGTTGGCTGGCACCCAGCCTCTCGTATGATCCAGAGGAGGATCGATGAGCGATGTCTCTCGCCGGGAACCCGGCTCGCTGCTCGAACTCATCGAGGACGGCCGCGTGCATGTCCTGGACGGAGCGATGGGCACACTGCTCTACGCCAAGGGCGTGTTCGTCAACGTGTGTTACGACGAATTGAATCTCAGCGATGCCGACCTGGTCGAGTCAGTCCACCGCGAGTACGTGCAGGCCGGCGCAGAGATGGTCGAGACCAACACTTTCGGGGCGAACCCAGTCAAGCTTTCCAGCTTCGGCCTGGAGGCCAAGACGGAGGAAATCAACCGCGCGGCCGTCGCGATAGCGCGGAGAGCCTCAGGTGTTCGGGCTCACGTCTTGGGGGCAGTCGGTCCCTTGGGGATTCGCATCGAGCCCTTCGGCCCCACTTCACGCGGCGAAGCTCAAACCCTTTTCGAGCGCCAGCTCACTGGGTTGGTCGAGGGGGGGGTGGACGGAATCATCCTCGAGACATTCAGCGACCTGAACGAGTTGCATCAGGCCTTTCTCGCCACCCGGCAACTCTCTGAGATACCGATCTTCTGCCAAATCACGATCGGGGAGGACGGGCGCACATCCTACGGCACGGCGCCCGACGCGGTTGCCGCGGAGGTCACCGGTTGGGGAGCGGACGTGATCGGCGTGAACTGCTCCGTCGGTCCCGCCATTCTTCTAGACGCCATCGACCAGATGGCGCGGGTAACCGAGACGCCTCTCTCCGCCCAGCCGAACGCCGGCCTGCCACGGGAAGTCGGCGACCGGAAGATCTATCTCGCCAGTCCTGAATACATGGCTCAGTACGCCCTCCGCATGACCGAGGCCGGTGCGCGCTTTGTCGGCGGATGCTGCGGGACCACACCCGAGCACACCCGCCGAATCAGGGAGTTCGTGGAGAGTGCTCAACCACCGGCTTCGGTGGACGCCCCGGGGCCTACCAAGAGCCGCAGCGTGGATTCGTCCCCTCAGGTCCCGCTCGCCGACCGCTCCGAGTGGGGAGCGAAGCTATCCAATGGCGCCATGGTCACGAGCGTGGAGATTCTGCCACCCCGAGGATGGAAGTCCCATGACCTGGTCGCCGACGCAGAGCGCATTCGCGATGCCGGGGTCGATGCGGTAAGCGTCCTCGACAGCAACCGATCGAAGAGCCGTATGAGCGCGATCCCTGCGGCGTTGATCATCAAGGAACGGGCGGGAATCGAAACCCTTGTTCACTACCGCTGCCGCGACCGCAACATGCTGAGCATGATCAGCGATCTACTGGGTGCGGCCGCTGGCGGAATCCGCAACGTTCTGTTGATCACCGGCGATCCGCCACCCATGGGACCGTACCGAGACGCCACCTCGGTATTCGACATCGACTCCATCGGCCTCGCCAACGTGGTTCGCGGGCTCAACCATGGAGTAGACCCGGGCGGAAACTCGATCGGTGAGCCGACACGTTTCGTCGTGGGTGTCGCGGTCAACCAGGCCGCGGCGGACCCGGACCGAGAGGCAGGCCGCTTCGCCTGGAAGGTCGAGGCCGGAGCCGACTTCGCTATCACTCAGCCGGTATTCGATGTCGAAGCTCTCGAGCGGTTCCTTGAGCGCACCGCTGAGCGGACGATTCCGATCATCGCGGGACTGTGGCCACTCACATCGCTCCGCAACGCGGAATTCCTCGCAAACGAAGTTCCTGGCGTGGCCGTGCCCGACACCGTGCTCCAGCGAATGGCTGAAGCCGAAGCTCATGATGGTGAATCCGCCCGAGAGGAGGGCATCAAAATCGCCCTCGAGGCCTGGGAGGCCGTGCGCGGACTCGTCCAAGGGATTCATGTGACCGCTCCCAGCGGTGACGTGGATGCGGCCCTTCGCGTGGTGCAGGCGGCTCAAGATCCGACCCGTTGAAGCACCCGCTCTAGTCGAGCCTCGACTCCCCTCTGGCCCAGGTTGCTCAGATAGATCTTCTCGGCCCCCACCTTCCTGAGAGCCTTGATCGTGCGGGCGCAGATATCCTCCGGCGACAGCCCGGCATCGAAGTCGTGCGTGATCTCGGCTGAGGGCACCGGGAAGAACCGCCCGAGCCAATCGAGAGTTTCCGGGCGCGCGCTACGGTAATAGAAGACGCCGAAAACTCCAGGGATCTCGACGCCCCGGCGCCCGGCCTCTTCGAGAAAGGCTTCCACCACGTGGGCGCTGTGGTGCGAGACGACTTGCGTTAGATAGAAATCGGCAGAGAAGCCTTGATCCGCTACCCACCCGACCTGCTCCGATGCGTCCCTATGCGGGTTGGCCCAGCCGCCGAGAAGCATCTTTGGGATGTGCTCGCGAATGCGCTGCCGAAGTTGATAGGCGTGAGGGAAGCACCGTGGAAGGCCCACGTTCTGATCCCCTCCAAGCACGGTGAGGGCTCGGAAGCCCAAGGCGTCCGCGCGTTCCGCATACTTGAGGCAGTATTCCAGTTCGTGTTTGCTCGTGAGGAACGGCACCAACTGCGAAAACGGCACGTCATGTCCGAGGTTGGACGCGAGGTGGCTGAGGTTCTCCTCCTCGCGCGCTCCAACGGCGTCGTCCGTCAGGAAGACGAACACGTCGTTCTTGGCAAGGCGCGATATCGAGTGGTGCAAATCGATCCATGCCTCTACGCCGCCGGCGTACCCCAAGTCACTGGGGGGAGGACGGAGTTCGACCGTGACTAGTGGGCCGGGCCCGCGAAGTCGGCTCATCAGATCGTCGCCCTCATTCCACCTGAAGTGCTTCCAGGCACCAGGAGCCGGGCGGCTCACCGAGTTGCCTGCCTCGTCATCGGATCAACTCCTCGATCTCGCCCGCCGCAACCGGAAGGCCCCCTGTGAGAATCTCATTACCGTCCGCGGTCACGAGGACGTCGTCCTCTACACGGACGCCGATGCCTGACAACTCGGAGCCCCGGGTCGAGCTCTCCATGAGATCTGGCCGGAAATAAAGGCCGGGCTCCACCGTGAGCACCATGCCCGGCTCGAGCACCCGTGATTCCGCGTCACGCGCATAATCGCCAACATCGTGAAGGTCGAGCCCCAACCAGTGTGACGTCTGATGCGGAAAGTAGGGCTTGTAGGCCTCCTCCTCGATGAGCATTGCCGCATCACCCTCGAGTACCCTCAGGTCAGCCAACCCCTCCATGAGCACCTCGAGTGCCGCCGCATGCACGTCCGCGATGGTCGATCCCGGCGCGACGGTTCGCACGGCCGCCCGGTTGGCCCGGGCCACGATCTCGTAGACGGCTCGCTGAACCCCCGAGAAACTCCCGGACGCCGGGAAGGTGCGCGTGATGTCTGCGGCATACATGTCGAGTTCAGCGCCCGCATCCACCAGGATCAGGTCTCCTTTCGCGATAGGGCAATCGTTCTCCACGTAATGAAGGATACACGCGTTCGCTCCCGACCCGACGATCGTAGGGTATGCCGGCCCACCCCCCCCGCCGGCGCGGAATGCCTGTTCAATCAAGCTCTCCAGCTCCCATTCGCCCAGACCGGGCCGTACGGTATCCAGCGCGGTACGAAACGCCCCGACACTCAACGCCGCTGCCCGGCGGATCCGGTCGATCTCGTGCGCGTCCTTCACCAGCCTGAGATCATCCAGGACGAGACCGGGGTCGACGATCGCTCGAGGTCCGATACCACGCCGCGGGCCCTTCAGCCGCGCGCGCTCCAACGCCGAGAGAACGATCGCTTGCGCCCGACTCTCATGCCCCAAACGAAAGAACACGCGATCCGGGCCTTGCAACAGGGAGGGGAGCCGCGTATCGAGTTCATCGAGCGGGTAGGCAGCGTCCGCGCCGAAGATCTCCTTGGCTCGCTCTGGACCTAGCCGGGGGCCGTTCCACAACTCGCCTTCGGCGTCCCGCGGCCTTACGAAGAGTGTAAATCGCTCGGATCCACCTTCTCCACTCAGCACCGCAACGGCCTCTGGCTCCGTCACTCCCGAGACGTAAAAGAGCTCACTATCGGGCCGATAACGGACTTCGACGTCCCGGGATCGGTACAGCGTGGGCGCCGCCGGGAGCACCATCACGCCCTTCCCCAGGCGCTTCAGAGCGCGTTCGCGCCGTTGTGCAAACACTTCGGGCGGAAAGCCCAGCGCTCTCGGGTTCCTCTCGCTCACTCGCCCCTCCGCGCTCGGTGGGTGGGATCTCGCACACGGCCACGCCGCAAACGCCGTCCGCAGAAAGGTAGAAAACCACACCGTTACAGGATAGTCGCCCGATCCCGTGCCACGGATGTGACCTCCCGGGGGAATCGCTCGTCTTGTACCCAGCCCCAAGAAGGCTGCGACTCTTTCGACAGGAGAACAACCATGTACAAGTCACCGAAATCAAGTGGTGGAGGCTCTGGCTTCCTGATGCTGCTCTTCCTCT
>JBGMRK010000044.1:0-7321 GCA_048061375.1 Longimicrobiales bacterium
TGAACGCGCCCGGCGGAATCCCCGGGGCGGACGAGCGCTCGATCGGGTCGTCGGGCGAGATGAAGGCGTCACTAGGAATGTCGATGTCATCGCTGGTTGTGATGGCCTCCTCAGACTCCGTGGCCTCTGGGGAAGGCTTGGTGTTCGCGCCGTCCGTGTCACTCATTCCAATTGTCTCCACGTTCCATGCGGGACGCCTACGCGCCTGGGAACCACCGTTACGCATGAATATAGGGGCTGTGGCGGCGTTTTTGAAACAATATGGCGTGGAACGGTCGGTGTTACACCACGAATTCGATGAGCACGAAGCCCAGCACGATGAGTGCGCCGAACACGATCGAAAGGCGGTTGAAGTGGCGGTCGATAAAATCGCTGATGGGCGCTCCGTACCGATGGATCAACGCGGCCACGACGAAGAATCGAAGCCCACGGCTCAGCACGCTCGCGACGACGAAAACGGAAAAATTGATCCTGAAAACGCCTGCGGAAAGCGTAAAGACCTTGTACGGAATCGGGGTGAGACCCGCCAGGAAGATGGCTCCAAAATCCCAGCGGTCATATAGAGCTTGCACCTGCCCGAATACCTCGGGCGACACCCCCGGCACGTAGGCGAAGAAGAAGTCCTGGGCGAGATTCCAACCTCCGGCCCCGATCCAGTAACCTGCCATTCCGCCAAGAACGGATGCGGTGGTGGCGGCCGCGGCGAAGACCAGTGACCGCCGGGGCGCCGCGATGCACAGGGCGACCAGAAGCGGGTCCGGGGGAATCGGAAAGAATGAAGACTCCGCGAACGTCAGCAGTACCAGGGCAGGCACTCCGTATGGCGTGTGCGCCCAATGGAGCACCCAGTCGTAGAGGCGTCGCACCGCGTTGGGCCGTGCCACAACGGACGACGGGTCCCGACTCACTGCTCTCCTTCTCCGCCCGCCGAAGTCCAGGCATAGCGGCCGAGCAGGGGCACGAACGTCACGGCGTCCCGCATGACTTCTTCCGTCACCTCGCCATCCTGTTTTCGCACCATCACGAGGTCCTGGGTATTACGGGTCCCCACCGGAATCAGCATGCGGCCGGGGTCGCCGAGCTGGTCCAGGATGGGCTGTGGAATCGACGGCGAGGCCGCTGACACCACGATCACGTCGAACGGCGCATATTTTCGCCAGCCGATCGTGCCGTCACCCACGAGGAGCGCCACGTTGTTCAGCGCCAGGGTGTCCAAAGCGGCTCGGGCTCTGGAGGACAACTCGCGCACCCGCTCGACGGAGTAGACTCGGTCGGCCATGAGTCCCAACAGGGCGGTGAGGTAGCCGCTTCCGGTGCCGATCTCGAGCACCTTTTCGTCCGGTGTCGGCTTGAGCAGGGTCAGGTAAAGGGCCTGGAGCGAGGGTTGCGATGCGGTCTGCCCGAAGCCGATCTGGATCGGCGCGTCGTCGTACGCCCGCGGCCAAACTCCTTCGGGAACGAAGATATGCCTGGGCACCTGGTCGAAGCACTGAAGGATCTCGAGGTCCGAGATGCCCTGCTTGCGGATCTGTTCGATCAGCCTTCGTCGGTAGCCGACGAACTGATCGTCTATAGAACGAGGTCCCAACCGCGGATCTCCTCGAGCAATTTGTAGTTCGTAAGGTCGAGATGGAGTGGCGTCACTGAAACATAGCCCTCCTCTACGGCCCGGAAATCCGACCGGCTGTCGCCGGTCCACGTCATCTCCCCACCACCAATCCAGTAGTACTCGCGGCCCGAAGGGTCTATGGCCCGGGTCAGCGAATCGCTGAAGCGTCTCCGTCCAAGCGACGTCACTCGTATGCCTTCGGCGTCGGTCGGACGAATCGGGGGGAGGTTGATGTTGAAGAAAGTGTCCTTCGGGAACGGTTTCTCGAAGATGCCCTGCAGGATCCTGCCCAGCGTCTCGCCCCACTCTTCCAACTCGTCCAGTGTGTCGCCTGAATAGGAGATCGCGAGCGCGGGGATACCGATGACGGTGGCCTCCATGGCTGCGGCTACCGTGCCCGAATACAGCACGTCGTCTCCCATGTTGGGGCCATGGTTCACACCGGAGAGGCAAAAATCAGGACGGTGATCGAGCAACTCGTTGATGGCCAGGATCACACAGTCGGTTGGAGTGCCGTCCACCACGATGCTTCCATCCGTGGTGTGGCGGGCCCGGAGCGGGTGATGGAGCGTCAGTGAGTGGCTGGTCGCGCTCTGCTCGCGGTCGGGTGCGACAATCGTGACCTCCCCCACACTGCGGGCGGCCTCCACGAGCACCCGTAGCCCACCGGCCAGGTAACCGTCGTCGTTGGTACAAAGAATCTTGGGAGTGCCCAAATCAATCGTCGTGGCTCGAGGATGGCGGTGTCAGAATATTCTTGAGCTGAAGTAGCTCATCTCTCATACTTGCAAGTACTTCTGGCTCTAGTACGTCCTGGCGTTCTTCCTCGAGATCTCCCGTCTTCCGCATCTCTTTCAGCTTCTGCCGCGCTCCGTCGATGGTGTACTTCCGCTCATACAGCAGGTGTTTCACCAGCAGGATCAACTCGATGTCCTTGGGCCGGAAGACGCGGTTGCCGGCACGGTTCTTCGTGGGATGCAGGACGTCGAACTGCGTCTCCCAGTACCGGAGGACGTGCGGCTTCAGCCCGGAGAGGTCGCAAACCTCCCCGATGGAGTAGTAGGCCTTTTTGGCGATCGGATCTTGCATCCGCGTATCCTATCCTAGGACCACTGTTCGGGCTTCGGGTCTCTTCGCATGAGGGTCTGCAGGGCCTGTCGGGGCTCCGTGCCGATGACCAGCATGCCGTAGACCTCTTCCGCGATCGGCATCTCCACCCCATGCTGCGCGGCGAGATCGCGCACGGCCTGTACGGTCTTCACACCCTCGGCCACGGCGGTCATGTCCTCCAAGATGGACTCGAGTGGCTCGCCCTGCCCCAGTCGAAGACCAACCGTGCGGTTGCGGCTGAGTTCGCCGGTGCACGTGAGCACCAAGTCGCCCATGCCTGCCAATCCAGAGAATGTGGAGGCTCGCGCACCCATGGCCAACCCCAAGCGGGTCATCTCGGCCAGTCCACGAGTGAGCAAGGCCGCCCGCGTGTTGTGCGCGAGGCCCAGCCCGGCGGCAACGCCGGCCGCCAGCGCGATTACGTTCTTGAGCGCACCGCCCAACTCGACCCCGATAACGTCGGAGTTGGTATAGACCCGGAAGTAATCCGTTTGGAACAAGGTCTGGGCTGCACGGGCCGCCTCCTCGTCGGCTGACGCGACCACGACGGCGGTGGGTGCCTCGTCCGCGACTTCCTTGGCGAAACTCGGCCCGGATAGGACCGCGAACCCGTCCATCTGTGCGGCTGACAGCACGTCGCCGAGCACCTGGTCCATGCGGCGGAGTGTGGAGATCTCGATGCCCTTGGAAGCACTTATGACCTGGGCGTGCTCGGCGATGTGTGGCGCCGCGTCCGCCATGACGGAGCTGACGAACTGCGAGGGGCTGACCGACACCACGATCTGGGCCTCGGCAACAGCCTCAGCGAGGTCCGTGCTCGGCCGGAGGCTGGACGGCAGCTTCCGCCCGGGCAAATACGTCTCATTCTCGGAGCGCCGCGTGATCTGCTCGGCTACGTCGGCCTCCAGGCACCAAAGACGGACTTCGTGGCCTGCTTTGGCGAGAAGACCGGCTAACGCAGTACCCCAACTTCCGGCCCCAATCACCGCTACGCGCCGGGGGTTATCGCTCACGAGCCGGCCTCGGGGGCGGCCTGCTCGCGGTCACCGAACCGATTCTCCTCACCGCGTAGGAGCCGTCCGAGGTTGCTTCGGTGCGCCCACACCACCACCGAAGAGAGGGCCACGGTGAACCAGAGAACCGCGGTCCCTCCCTGGTGAGGCGTGAAGTAGACACCGAGGGGAGCGACAGCCATCGCAGATATCGATGCGAGCGACACATAGCGGGTCGTAAACGCGACGGCGAGCCAGACCAGAAAAGCGATCGCAACCGCCCAGGGTGCCAGGCCGATGAACGCACCGGCGCTTGTGGCTACACCCTTGCCCCCCTTGAAGCCGACCCAGAACGAAAACATGTGACCGAAGATTGCCGCAGCGGCGTAGGCGAGAATCCAATCCCAGGCGCCATCGCTCTGCCACTGAGGAAACATCGAGACCACGAACCACCCTTTGGCTATGTCGAAGAACACCACCGGAAGCGCGGCCTTCCATCCAAGAATTCGAAACGTGTTCGTGGCGCCGAGGTTGCTGCTGCCTTTCGTGCGCAGGTCGATGCCGTAGATCCCCTTCCCCACCCAGTAGCTGGTGGGGGTGGCGCCGATCCCGTAGGCGAGCAGCGTGAGCCAGGCTGGATTCACGACCTACTGGTCCGAAAGAAGATCCGGATAGGCGCCCCCATGAATCCCCACTTGTTGCGAAAGAAGTTGTGAACATAGCGAATGTAGTGTCCCGGCACGGCCTTCGGGAAGTTCGAGAAAATCACGAAGGTCGGCGGCCCCACGTCCGCTTGGGTCACGTACTTCAGCTTGATGTCACGGCCTTTGCTGTTAGGCGGAGGCTGTCTCCGCACAGCCTCTTCGAGCGCGCTGTTCACCTCACTCGTGGACAGGCGGCGCATCCGCTGCTCCTGGACGTCCACGACCATGTCGAGCGTCTTGCGCACCCGTTGTCCCGTGAGCGCGGAGGCGAACACGATGGGCACCCACTTCAGGAACGGGGCCCGCTCCCTGATCGTCTTCTCGAAGTCGGGGGCCGTCATCGTGTCTTTTTCCACCAGATCCCACTTGTTGGCCACGAGGATGATGCCGGCGCCGGCTTCGAGCGCCTGCTCCATGACCCTGAGGTCTTGTATGTGGAGCGGCTCGGTAGAGTCCACCAACACGATGCACACGTCTGCGTCGCGAACGACTCGTGCCGTGCGAAGCGCGCTGTAGTACTCGAGGGAGTCCTTGACCTTCGATTGGCGCCGCAGGCCCGCGGTGTCCGAGAACACCATCGTGTGGCCGTGGTAGCGGAGTTGTGAGTCGACCGGGTCACGCGTCGTACCGGGTACCTCACTCACCACCACCCGGTCCTCGCCGAACATGCAGTTCACGAAGCTCGACTTGCCCACATTGGGCTTGCCGACCACCGCGACCCTGATCGTGCGCTCATCCTCTTCCTCTTCGCCGACTTCGGGCAGGTTAGCCACGATGGTGTCCATGAGGTCGCCGGAGCCCTTACCCGAAATGGAGCTCACTGGAATGGGCTCGCCGATTCCCAACCGCCAGAAGTCGTGGTGCGCCTGCTCGTCGGGAAGATTGTCCATCTTGTTGACGACCAACAACACAGGTGGGCCACTCTTTCTGAGCAGCTCCATGAGCTTTTCATCGAGCGGGTGGACTCCGTCCCGGCCGTCCACGAGGAAGACGATCAGGTCGGCTTCGCTCACCGCAGCGAGCGCCTGCTCTCGAACGGCCCTGTCCAGCGGCTCGTCGCTCCCTTCGATGACACCGCCGGTGTCTACGATGAAGAACGAACGGCCGCCCCAATCAGTGCGGGCGAAGTTGCGGTCCCGTGTCACCCCCGGCCGATCGTCGACGATCGCCTGACGACGTCCGACGACGCGGTTGAAGAACGTGGATTTCCCCACGTTGGGTCGGCCCACCACAGCGACCATTGGGAGGCTGCTACTCATGGCTCGCCGCGCAAAGCACGTGCAGGCTTTCTGCGATTTCACGGCTCGCCGTCACCGTGGCCGGTCCCGTCTTTTCACAAAATTCATCCAGCGACAGGTTGTCGATGAACAGCCCGTCGGCGTTGAGCGCTTCGCCGGGTAGCAGCACGGCGTCCCGGTCGGTCAAACCGTGGGGCAGCGCCTTCAGGATTTCATCACCCCCGAGCAGGCCGGCGACCGTGACCGAGGCGCCGAAGTACTCGTTCGTCACCGGAAAGAGATCCACCTCCGCGCCGGTGGCTTCCGCGAGGCTCGGAAGGCGCTCGGTGAACAGCGCCTCCATGGATCGCCCGGTCACGATATTCAAGCGGCGCCCCGAGAGGTTGGGCGGGGCTGCGAGTACCTGGTCGATCTCCCGGATGAATCGTTTGACCGCGCCCACTCCGTTCTCGGTGAGCGGCCAATCGTCATAGTAGGTGTCGTCAGGGAGCGGCTCGCCCGCCAACAGGTACATCTCGTCCGCGGCGTAGCACCATCCGTGCCCGCGCTCGGCGAGCGCCCGCTGCCGAGGACGGTTGGTCTGTTCAATCGCGCGTGCGACCTCATCGCGAGTTACGGGACGCACGGGCCGATTCATGTTGTATCGCGTGAGGCCCACGGGCACGACCGAGAGCGAGAGAATGGAGTCGCCCAGGTCGTACAGGTCCTCGATGGTCCGGTCCAAGTGGTCCCCGTCATTCCACTCCGGGCACAGCACGACCTGCGTGTGCATCTCCAGTCCGCCGTCGCCCAGCATTCGGAGCTGGTCGAGTATGAGGCCGGCACGGTCGTTCTTGAGCAGGCGGATTCGTACGTCCGGCTCCGTGGCGTGAACGCTGACATAGAGTGGGCTGATGCGCTGCTCCACCAAGCGCTCGAGGCCCCGCGGACCGAGGTTGGTCAGCGTGACGTAGCTCCCGTACGTGAAGGAGAGCCTGAAGTCGTCGTCACGCAGCCCCAGGCTTTCGCGCGCGCCCTCGGGGTTCCCGTCGATGAAGCAGAACACGCATTCGTTGGCACACTCCCGGATGGTGTCCGGAGCCGGTACGATGCCCATCGCCTCGCCGGGTGCCCGCTCGATTTCGTAGACGGCCCGCTCGCCTTCCGCGCCAACCGTCTCCAATTCGAGGGCCTCGTCGGCTAGCAGAAACGCGAGATCGATACCGTCACGGACGGTCTCACCGTTGATCCGAATGATACGCGTGCCGATCTCGAGTTCGAGCTTTTCGGCGATGCTTCCCGCTTCAATCGCAGCGATTCTAACCACTAACTTCCCTCATGTAGGTTGCGTAAGTAGCCGAAAAAAATAGAAGATACGGGGTTCATGGGCAATTTCGACGCGTTGGTGTGCCGGCGCGCTCGGAACCTGATAGGACAATTCGCGTAGGTTTTCTGTGCCTGATACGAAGACTCCGGATGCTCGGCCTGTAAGGTGGTGGATGATGATGTGGTGGCGATGGGCCGGTATGCTCCCCCTCGCGCTCGGACTCACGTCGTGTGACCGGGTAGATGCGATCCGCGACGAATTCCGTGATCTGACTGCGCACGAGAGTTATTTCCAGTCGCTCAGGGTGGCGGGGCTCGGTGAGACCGCTCTGGTGCAGGCATGGCTGGAAGCCGCCGCCGGGG
>JBGMRK010000044.1:7421-15689 GCA_048061375.1 Longimicrobiales bacterium
GGGAGTTCTATTCCTGCTCCACGTATTTCGTGCGTAGAAACTGCTGCTCCTCGAGGAGGATACGGAAGGGCACTCCCGGCGGCTCCAGACGCAACGCGATCCGGCGACCCTCGAGGCGCAGCACCTCTCCGGCAATGAGCGTGCGGTCTCCCCTCTGGAAGCGCACTTCGCCGTAGATCTCCTCACCGAGTTCCGGGAGGTCGCCGGTAGCGACCTCGTATCGGAGTCCTGTCTCCGAGACGTCGGAAATGGGCCATTCGTCATCCTGCAGCACGAGCACCGGCCGCTCACGCTTGGGGTACGTGACCCGATAAAAGTCTCTCGAGGAGTCCATGGTCGCTCCTTGTGCCTCCTTCTCGACCGAGTACTCGTTCAACGCCCTGTATGAAGAATCGCCCCCCTACGCTTCCCCCGCCAGGAAGGGCGATTTCGTCAGGGGGTTCACCGGGATCGGGCGAGGGTGGTGTGCGTGGTGTAGGTGCGCCACGGGCGAAGTGCTGTGCCACTACGGATTCCTCCGCTCATCGTCTACCGCGGTTTGGGACGGAAATGACTCCCGCGTGCGTGCACGCCGGTGAGTGGTATATTGCGTCCCCATGAAATCGAGAGGAGGATGACGCCGACGAGGCCGGCCAAGCTCGGCATCTCCGGCCTGTCCGCTCTGGTGGTCCATGAGAGACGAAATGGCTGATATAGGCCGCCAGATCCTCACGATCTACGCTCACGAGCTCCGATCGGCGTTTCGAGAGCGGAACATCATCATCTACAGCATCGTGCTTCCCCTCGTGATGTATCCCGTCCTTCTTTGGGCAATGTTCGCCGGCATCCAATTCGTGCAGGGGCAGACGGACCGCTTGGAATCGCGCGTTGCCATGGTGGGCCTGCCCTCGGAGCACAGCGCGTTGGCGGATTCGCTCAGGAGTGAGGATGGCATCGAGGTGGTGCCCTGGGAGGACACGAAGGAAGAGGCGGTGGGCGCGATCAGAGAGGGCCGTCTGGACGTGCTCGTCGAGTTCGCGGAGCCGGACTCGATCGGCGCGACGTTGTCGGGCAACTTCACCGTCCTTCTCCACTTCAACGAAGCTCGCGACCGTAGTTCGGCTGCTCGCGCTCGTGTAGAGGGGGTACTGACCGACTACCGGGACACCTGGCTGGACCGGGAGCGAAAAGACCTCGGCGTGAGCGACGCCGCGTGGGATGACTTCGGGATCGTGCTCGAGAACGTGGCGTCGGGGGAGGAGGTCGTTCGCTTTCTCCTCGCTCTGCTGATTCCGACCCTGATGGTCATCATGATCGCGATCGCCACATTCTATCCGGCGGTCGACGCGACGGCCGGAGAACGCGAGCGGTCGACGTGGGAGACGATGATGACGGTCGCCGCTTCGCGCGCCACGATCGCCACCGCGAAGTATCTGTACGTTGCCACATTCGGCGCAGTCGGCGGGCTGCTGAATTTGATCGCCCTCTCGCTGTCCATGCGCTGGATCTTGGCGCCTCTGGGTCCGTCGACCGAGCAGCTGGCCTCCACGGGCATTCCGGTATCGGCGTTACCGGTGATCGCCGTTGGCACTTCGTTGCTCGCGCTGTTCATCGCGGCGATCATGCTGGTGCTGGCTGCTTTTGCTCGGACGTTCAAGGAGGGCCAGTCCATGATCACGCCGTTTTACCTCCTTCTGATCCTCCCGTCGATCTTTATGCAGGACCCGGACATCGAGTTCTCGATGCTTCTGGCTGCCACACCTGTCGTGAACGTGATCATGGTCATCCGGGAGGCCATCACGGGAGTGTACCCCGTGCCGCAAATCGCGGTGACCTTCGTATCCCAAATCATTTTCGTGGCTGCGTCCATCGGATTCGCCCAATGGGTGCTGCGCAACGAGGACGTCTATATGGGGACGCGGGAGGGTGGTCTGGGCAAGTTCTTGAAGGGACGGTTCTCCAATCGGGCCTCGAGCTCGTGAGAAGGCGGACGCGATGAGTGCGGCGAGTGTGAGAATCGAAGGCCTTACCAAGGTCTTCTACGACGACAGCCGAGGCGAGGTGAGGGCCGTCGACGATGTTCACCTCGAGTGTGCAAGCGGCGAAATCCTTGGACTCCTGGGCGCGAACGGTGCCGGAAAGACCACGACGCTGAGGATGCTTTCCACCGTCCTCACGCCGACTCGGGGGCGCGCATGGGTCATGGGCCATGAGTTGCGGGAAGAGCCTCAGGAGGTTCGACTGAGCATCGGTTTCTATTCGGCCTCGACGGCGCTGTATCCTAAGATCACTCCGCGCGAGACGCTCAGATTCTTCGCGCGAGTGAATCGTTACCCGACCGAGCGGGTCGAGGACCGTGTCGAGCTGCTCATCGACCGCTTTGGACTCTCCGAATACGCCGACTCCCGCGTAGAGAAGCTGTCGAGTGGCATGAAACAGAAGGTCTCTATCGCGAGAACCTTGGCCCATGACCCGCCGGTGCTGATTTTCGACGAGCCCACGGTGGCACTGGACGTGCTCAATGCGCTCGAATTGCGGGAGATCATCGGGCAGCTCCGGAAGGACGGGAAGGCCATCATCTTCTCGACGCATGTGATGAGCGAGGCCGAGCAGCTGTGTGATCGGATTGCAATCATACACAACGGGCGCATTCTGGCCTGCGACACGCTGGACGGCCTCAGAAGGATGACCGGGAAGCACTATCTCGAGGACATTTTCGTGTATTACGCCCGCGACTCCGAAGCCTGATGCGAGGTTCGGGCGTGAGGGCTATTTACGGCCTCGAGATCCGGTCCCTGTTGAGGGACGGCCGAACGGTCTTCGTGTCCATCGTGCTGCCTGTAATTTTGATGCCACTTCTGTTGCTGGCGTCGACCCGCGTCGAGCAGGCCCGCCAGCAGCGAGAGAATACGCGGCACTACAAGTACGCCGTCGTGGGTAGCGATTCGACCTTCATGCTCGAGCTGTTACAGGATTCTGTAGGGCAGGACGGGGGCGAACCGGCCGACTCCGCGGCACCTACCTTCGAGACGGTCGCGACCCGGGATGCCCTCCACGACCTGGAGGCCCGCGCGATCGAGTTCTTCGTGGACGGCGTCGGCCCCGAGGAGTGGCGGGCATTCCTGGCGGAGGATACCGCCCGCGCGGATGAGTTGGAGGACTTCCACGATACCCCGGTCGCACGCGTCAACTTCCGGTCGAATCGCAGAAGCTCCACGGCCGGTGCCCGGCAAATGAGGACCCGCCTCGCGGATATCCGCCGGGTGCGCCGCGACTCCGTGCTGGTACGGGCCGGCTTTCCGATCGATCCGGACAACCTCGCGAAGCTGGATGTCCGCAACGTCGCTTCGGAAGTCGAGGTGGCCGGCGCGCGCCTCGGGAGGATGCTCACCCTCTTCGTCCTACTGCTCATGATGGCAGGTGGCGGGGTTCTAGCCACGGACACGCTGGCCGGTGAAAAGGAACGCGGCACCTTGGTGACCCTGCTGACCACGGGCGCAACTCGCGCCGAGATCATCTGGGCGAAGCTTCTCGCCGTGACCTCGGTCGCCCTGGTGATCGTCTTGATCCAGATCGTCAACCTGTGGATCTATCTGGGACTGGGCCTGATCGACGTGTCCTCCGGATTCTCGGTCAGCGTGGCCCCCGTCACGGCAGCGGTGCTGTTCGTGCTCTACGTGCCCGCTGCCGCGCTCGCCTCCGGCGTGCTGTTGATCACGTCCGCCTACGCGAAGACGTACAAGGAAGCTCAACTACTGTTCATGCCCGCGATGATCGGGTTGCTCCTTCCAACGCTGGCCCCTTTCCTGCCCGAGGTTTCCCTGTCCTCGGCGATCGTGCTCGTGCCGCTCGCCAACGTTGCGATCGCGGCCCGCGACATTCTGGTCGGCCAAGCCAACTGGCTCATGGTGGGGGTCGCGTGGCTGGTGACGGCGGCCGCCGCCGCGTACGCGGGCAGATTTGCGGCGAGGGCCCTGGAGGACGAAAACCTAGTCGCGGGTGCCGACTCGGACCGGGCGGAGTTCATCGGCGGGCCCGCGCTGTTCCGGAAACGAGTACTCCAGTGGTTCGTCGTCTTCTGGGCGGTGAAGGTACTGCTGGAGCTGAACATCGGGTTCGATGACATCCGCTGGACGGCGGTCTTCCACGTCGGCGTGGTGTTCCTGGCGGCGCCGTTGCTGATGATCTGGCAATTCAAGCTGAACGTTCGCGAGGCCCTGGCGTTGCGCGTCCCGAAGCCAGGTGTGTGGCTCGGCGTGGTTCTCGGAGCGCCGGCCGCGCTGATCGTGGTGACGGGGTTCTTCCAACTCGTCAACCTGGTTCTTCCGATGCCCCGCGAACTCATCGAGAGTTTCGGCCAAACCATCCTGCCCGAAGGGATCCCGGTCTGGCAGATCGTGATCCTTCTGTCTGTCATCCCTGGCATCGTGGAGGAGTTGACGTTCCGCGGTGCCCTGCTCCATGGGTTGAGGCGTCGCTTCAGTCCGGTGGTATTGAGCCTTGTCGTGGGTGGGATTTTCGGTTTCTTCCACTTCCAGATCTTTCGGATCCCTTCCACCGCATTGCTGGGAGTGATCCTGGCGGGGATCACCATTCTCACCGGGTCGATTTTTCCCGCCATGCTATGGCACGCGATCAACAACGCGCTCGCGCTCTACCTCGGGTCGGAGGGAGTCGACCTCGCCGGTGGGTCTTGGATGACCTACACGGGTTCAGTCGTCGCCCTCGGGCTCGCCCTGTGGATCATTTGGCTCAACCGTTCGCTCTACCCGGACCTGAAGGGTGAGATGCTTTCCCGTGGGCCTCCCGAGGAATCGAGATCCCGTTCTCCCTGAGCCTCCGTGAAGACGTTTGCCCCTGGCGACGAACCCCACCACCACGCAGCTTTCGTTGCGACAGGACATCCCAACAGCGGATCGTGATGCGACACCGAATTCAGTCACTTGCTCCAACACACACTTTGAGGGCCATAGTGGCCTGTGTGGCGGTGCTCATCGCGCTGCCCGGCGCGGCGATCGGCCAAACCCGTATTCCTTGGGATGCCGTCGCCACCAAGCTCGTCGAGCGCATGGCGATAGCGCCCGGTGAGCGTGTGCTTCTGGTGGCGATGCCCGGAGAGTTCAGCCCGCTCGTGCCGGTGCTTCGCCGTCATGTGGCGCGTGCCGGTGGGCATGATCTGGGGGCGATCGCCGTCGACGGTTCGCATCCTGCGGGTTGGGAGACGCCGTTCGGTAGAGACTCCGAAGGCCTGACGATCCCAGAGCTGGTCGAGTACTTCCTGGAGGTCGACGTGGCGGTGATGTTGCCGGGTGCCGGCACGCAACACGCGCCGTACGCCGCGATGCAGGCGCTGCTCGAGACTGGGCGCGCTCGTACGGTCCACTTCCATTGGGGGGGCGCGTACGATCTCGAGGGCAATCCGATGCCGACCGATCGCACGGTGAGCCAGACGTTACTACGGGCCCTGCTACAGACTGATTATGGCGCCCTTGCGGCCCACCAGCGCGAGTTCGAATCCGAGATGCGCGGCCAGGTGGTGCGGGTCACCACGCCGCTGGGTACCGACATCACGTTCCAGATCGGCGACAGGCCCGTGACCAAGCAGGATGGTGATGCCTCCGCACGGGCCGCCGCCACCGCCCTGAACCTCATCGACCGTGAGATCGAGTTGCCGGCCGGGGCCGTTCGGGTGGCGCCGATCGAGCAGAGCGTGGATGGGCGTATCGCGTTCCCACCCACGGTGTGGCGGGGGCAGAGCGTCGAGGGGCTCGTGCTGGAGTTCGAGCGGGGGCGCGTCGTGGACATGACGGCCGCCTCCGGACTGGAGGCCGTGGAAGCCGAGATCGATGCGGCGGGCCGATCAGGCCGGGCGTTTCGGGAGTTCGCGCTGGGGTTCAATCCACTGCTGGCGATACCTACCGAGGGGCGTCGGTGGATTCCGTACTATGGATACGGGGCTGGAGTGGTGCGGCTTTCACTCGGTGACAACACCGAATTGGGTGGTGCGGTGGAAGGCGGCTACGTGCGGTGGAATTTCTTCCACGATGCGACGGTCACGGTGGGCGATGAGGTGTGGGTAAGCGACGGGCGCCTCGTCCGCTAGAACGAGGCGCCCGTCGTCTTCTGACGCCGGCGGGTCGCCGCCTCGAGTACGTCGCTACTGTGTAATGGTCTTCGGCGTCTCCCATTTCTTGAACCACTTGCGCAGGTACAACTGCGTACGCAGGAAGTTCGAGGGGTTCGAGCTCGTGCCGTGCCACTCGTCCTTATACCGGACCATCAGCGTCGGCACCTTGAGCACCTTGAGGGCCTGGTAGAACTCTTCGGTCTGCCCGATCGGCGTGCGAAGGTCGTTCTCGCCTGTCATGAGCATCGTCGGCGTCGAGACGTTGCCCACGTACATGATCGGCGAACGGCGCAGATACTCGCTCGGGTCGTCCCAGGGGTACTCCTCGAAGTTGTTGTACCAGCTCGCGCCGTCGGTCGTGCCCACGAACGAGAACCAGTTGGTCACCGGACAGTTCGCCGAGGCGGCCGCGAAGCGATCGGTGTGCCCTACGATCCAGGAGGTGAGCACGCCGCCGCCCGAGCAGCCATAGACGAACAGGTTGTCCTCGTCGATGTAGCCACGGTCGACCACCAGGTCCACTCCCGCCATCAGGTCGTCGAAGTCGAAACCCGGGTACGCGTTCTTGATCGCGTTGCCGAACGCGCTGCCATAACCCGAGCTGCCCCGCGGGTTCGTGTAGAGCACCACATACCCGTTGGCCGCTTGGTTTTGCCAGCCGAAGTTGAAGCCCACTCCGTACATACCGTGGGGTCCGCCATGGATGGCGAGTATCATCGGGTACGTCAGGTTCGGGTCGAAATTCGGTGGCTTGATGATCCAGCCCTGAATATCGAAATCGTCCACCGACTTGTACCAGATCTCTTCGACGTCGCCGAGGGTCACACCCATGAGCACGTCGGCGTTCACAGTGGTGAGTTGCCGGATGTCGTTTGGCCGGTTCACGTTGAACGTGACGACGTCGCCGGGCTCATAGTAGCTCGAGCGCGTTCCCAAAGCGTTTCCGCGCGAATCGATCGACGAAACGCGTAGTATGTGGTTGCCCTCGGTAACCTGCCGAGGCTCACCGTTCACGGGGGCGAACCAGAAGTTGCTCGTGCCCTTCATGCTGGCGTTGAAATAGACGCCACTGCCGTCCTCGGCCCAGGTCACGTTCGCCAAGCCCCGACCGAGCTCTCCCGCGATCCGCCTCGGGTTCGAGCCGTCGGCGTTCATGACATAGAGACCGTTCTCGCGATAGGTGTCCTCCGACCAATCCTGGCCCTGGTAGGCGATCAACCGCCCGTCGGGCGAGGGCACCGGACTTCCGTCCGGACCCTTCCTATTCGTGATTTGCCGAATTGATCGGTCTGCGACGGATACACTGTAGATCTCGGATTCGCGCCACATGTATTCGGCGTCCTCGACTCGAAGCGACGTAAAGACCAGACTCTTGCCGTCGGGCATCCACTCCGGGCCACTGTGGTTCCAATCGCCGTCCGTGAGTTGGCGTGGGGTGCCACCCTCTGCCGGAACCACGAAAATGTGCGTATAGCCGTCATCGATGAAGCCGCGACGATCCCGGCGGTAGCTGAGGCGGTCGACGACCTTGGGGGCCTTCGTCCACTTGGCACCCTCGGGGCGGGACGGAAGCTTCACGTTCCACTCGCTGTTGTCCGAGTCGACCGACATCGTGAACGAGATTTGCGTGCCGTCGGGGGACCAGCGGAGGTTGCCGGGTGAGTTTTCGACACGCGTGATCTGCGTCGTGGCTCCCTCTGCGTCCATCCAGCGCACGAAAATTTGACGGCCATCGGGTTGGCCCTCGTCTATAAACGCAACGCGTGTCCCGTCCGGAGACCAGATGGGACTGGAGCCCTCGATCAGCACGCGGCTTCTCGATCCGTCGGCGTTCATGATCCAAATGGAAGACCGGCGGCGATCGTTGATCTTGTCCACCCAACCGCGGGTGAACAGGATCTGGCCGCCGTCCGGTGAAACCTGTGGGCTCCGCACCGTCTCCCAATCCAAGTACGTCTCGAGCGCCAGCGTGCCCTCCGGCTCCTGCGCGGCCGTGAACGGCGGCAGCACCAGAACCAGCGTTAGCAAACTGAAAATGCAGGTACGAATCCGCATGAAATCTCTCCTCGCAGGGGGTATCGCGGTGCTGGGCGGAAAGGCAGATGAGCGGTGCTTGCCTCAGCAGAGTTGCAACATACGGGACTGTGGCGGGCTCGCAACCG
>JBGMRK010000045.1:0-15623 GCA_048061375.1 Longimicrobiales bacterium
CGATCGTCCCCACGTTCACGTGTGGCTTGGTTCGCTCGAATTTCTCCTTGGCCATCGTATCTCTTCCTAGCGCTCGTCAGTGAGTATCTCAGCCACCGTTGGCGTTGATGATCTCATCCGCTTTCGACTTGGGAACTTCTTCGTAATGCGCGAACTGCATGGTGTAGACCGCGCGCCCCTGGCTCAGCGAGCGGAGTTTCGTGGCGTACCCGAACATCTCTCCGAGCGGTACGCTCGCACCGATCACCTGTGCGTCGCCCCGGTCAGTCATGCCACCGATTTTGCCCCGCCGCGAAGACAAGTCGCCGATGATGTCTCCCATGTAGTCGGAAGGCGTCACTACCTCGACATCCATGATCGGCTCGAGGAGTACCGGCTTGGACCGCTTGATGCCTTCCTTGATCGCCATGGAACCGGCGATGCGGAACGCCATCTCGTTCGAGTCCACGTCGTGGTACGACCCGTCGATCAGCTCGACCTTCAGGTCGATGATCGGATAACCCGCCAGCACCCCCGAATCGAGCGAATCTTTGATTCCCTGCTCGACCGAGCTGATGAACTCGCGTGGGATCGACCCGCCCCTGATCTTGTCCTCGAAGACGAAGCCTCCCCCCGGAACGGTCGGCTCGACGTTGATGACCACGTGCCCGTATTGGCCCCTACCACCGGTCTGCCGCACGAACTTGCCCTCGACCTTCTCGGAACGGCTCCGGATGGTCTCGCGGTAGGCCACCTGCGGGCGGCCGACGTTCGCCTCCACACCGAACTCGCGGCGTAGCCGGTCCACGATGATCTCGAGGTGCAGCTCGCCCATCCCGCTGATGATGGTCTGGCCCGTCTCTTGGTCCGAATGGACCCTGAAGGTCGGATCCTCGTCGGCAAGCTTGGACATACCCTGGCCGAGCCTGTCCTGGTCGGCTTTGGTCTTGGGCTCGATTGCGACGGCAATCACCGGCTCGGGGAAGTTCATCGCCTCGAGGATGATCGGATGCTCCGGATCGCAGATCGTGTCACCCGTCTTCACGTCCTTCAGGCCGATGACGGCGGCTATATCACCGGCGTACACCTCTTCCCGCTCTTCACGCTTGTTGGCGTGCATCTGCAGGAGCCTACCCACCCGCTGCTTGCGATCCTTCGTGGCGTTCAGTACGTGGGTGCCCGAAGGTAGCGTGCCCGAGTAAACCCTGACGTAGGTCAGCTTACCGACGTAAGGGTCCGTGACGATCTTGAACGCCAACGCCGAGAAGGGGCCGTCGTCGTCAGGGGCCCGGATCTCGTGCGTTTCGTCGTGGTGGGGGAGGTGGCCTTGGATCGGAGGAATGTCGAGGGGAGAGGGCAGATAGTCGATGACCCCGTCGAGCAGGGCTTGCACGCCTTTGTTCTTGAAGGCGGAGCCACAGAACACCGGGAAGAGCTTCCCGCTGATCGTCGCCTTCCGCACGGCTCGTCGCACCTCTTCTTGGCTGAGCTCGTCCCCGCCCAGGTATTTCTCAAGGAGCTCGTCGTCGTGCTCCACAGAGGCCTCGACGAGCTCGTGCCGGAGCTCCGCGACCTTCTCGACCAGCGACTCGGGTACCTCGCCCTCGCTGATCTTCGCTCCGAGCTCATCCTCGTAGACGAACGATTTCTGGGCCACGATGTCGATGAGACCCGTGAAGAGTTCGCCCTGGCCGAGCGGGTATTGAACCGCGAACGCGTTCGCGCCGAGGCGATCGCGCATCATCTCGATCACGGTCTCGAAGTCGGCGCCGACCCGGTCCATTTTGTTGACCAAGGCGATGCGAGGCACTCCGTAGCGGTCGGCCTGGCGCCATACCGTCTCGGATTGGGGTTCTACACCACCAACCGCACAGAAGACGGCAACTGCACCATCGAGCACACGGAGAGAGCGCTCCACCTCGGCGGTGAAATCCACGTGTCCCGGTGTGTCGATGATGTTGATGCGGTACTCTATGTCGGACCGCTCCCAAAAAGCAGTCGTGGCCGCGGAGGTGATCGTGATCCCGCGCTCCTGTTCCTGCTCCATCCAGTCCATCGTGGCGGCACCTTCATGCACCTCGCCCATGCGGTGCAGACGCCCTGTATAGAACAGGATCCGCTCCGTGGTCGTCGTCTTACCGGCATCGATGTGCGCCATGATGCCGATATTCCGCAGGTGATGAAGTGGTGTCCGTCTCGCCATCTATCGAAAACCCTTAGGGTTCCTCTCTCGCTGCTGTGTTACATCTCACCGAAAAAAAAGCGCAGAAGCACTCGAAGCAGAAAGCGCGCTTCGCTGCTGCTGGGCCCACTCCCGAGCCGGCAGCCCTCCCGCGCCTCGTCGCTTCGGCGCCCCTGCGCGCCTACAAGCGTCGGAGAAGCCGGACTACGCTACCAGCGGTAGTGCGCGAACGCCTTGTTGGCCTCGGCCATCCGGTGCGTATCGTCCTTCTTCTTGATCGTCGCCCCTTCTCCCCGGCTCGCCGCCAGCAACTCGTTTGCCAACCGCTCAGCCATGGTCTTCTCACCGCGTTGCCGCGCAAACCCGATCAGCCACCGCATCGCGAGCGCGCCCCGCCTTTCCGGACGCACCTCGATGGGGACCTGATAGGTAGCGCCACCGACGCGGCGACTCTTCACCTCCAACGCGGGCTTCGCGTTCTGGAGGGCCTGGTCGAACACGTTCAATCCGGGCTGTCCCGAGCGCTCCTCGCAGAGGTCGAGCGCATCGTAGAAAATCTTCTCGGCCAGCGACTTCTTGCCGCCATACATGAGGGCATTCACGAACTTGGCCGCGGTCTGCGAGTCGTGCCTCGGATCCCCGTCGATCGCCCTGTGTTCAGCTCTGCTTCTACGGCTCATGATCTATTCGCTCTACTTCGGCCGCTTGGCGCCGTACTTGGAACGACTCTGCCGGCGCTCCGTGACACCCGAGACGTCCAGCTTACCTCGGATGATGTGGTACCGCACACCCGGTAGGTCCTTTACCCGTCCGCCCCTGATCAGGACGATCGAGTGCTCCTGGAGATTATGTCCCTCTCCCGGGATATAGGCCGTAACCTCATACCCGTTCGTAAGCCGGACGCGAGCCACCTTGCGGAGGGCCGAATTCGGCTTCTTCGGGGTCGTGGTATACACCCTCGTGCACACGCCCCGCTTCTGCGGGTTTCTCTGAAGGGCAGGCGACTTGTTCTTCTTGTGGATCGCCTTCCGTCCCTTGCGCACGAGTTGGTTGATTGTCGGCATCTAACCCAGCTTCCTATCGTCAAAAAAAACCGCCACCCATCGCGGTTTTTGGGAGCCGAAATCACAGGCTCCCGGAGCGTCCGTAAGAGAGACCGAATAAGTTATACGGGCGCTAAGGGAGTGTCAACGGCAAACCCCATATAAAACAAGCGTTTCAGGGGGGTGCGAAGGCTATGCTCCCTCTCGTTCGGGCGCTTCGCTCGACGGCTGCGCCGTCGATCCTCTCTCAGAGGGAGCATAGCCTTCGCTAGATCGGTCCAAGGGGCTGCTCAAAGCCCCTGCCTACCAACGAAAAAGGGCGCCCCGTCACAAGGGCACCCTGTTTCGCAAATTAGGCCAGCGCGACCGCCCCGGTCTCCTACCTACGTGAACCAGGAGGCGCGGTGCCGCAGGCCGCCCAGAGCGAGGATCGGGGCAGCCCCGAGCGTAGCGCCCGAGCGAGGGCGGCCTGCTGCGCCGCGCCTCACCCACAAAGTCCATAGGAGACCGCCCAAGAGTCCCGCCGCCCTCAATCCTCCGCCAGTACCTCCACCAACTCCTCCGGCTCCATCAGCGGCAGGATCTCCTCGTCGTAGAACGCCTGCTCGACCATGAACTCCACGTCCTGGAAGCGGTGGATTCCCGTCCCGGCCGGAATCAAGTGCCCGATGATGATGTTCTCCTTCAGGCCCTTGAGGTCGTCGCGCGCTCCTCGCACCGCGGCGTCCGTCAACACACGGGTCGTCTCCTGGAACGAGGCGGCGGAGATGAACGACTCGGTCGTGAGGCTCGCCTTGGTGATCCCGAGCAGAAGCGGCTCGGAACGGCCCGGCTTTAGGTCGGCGGCGATCGCCTTCTGGTTGATCTGGCGGAACTCGACACGATCCACGTTCTCGCCTTCGAGCATGTCGGTCTCGCCCGGATCCACGATCCGTACCTTCTGAAGCATCTGCCGCACGATCACGCCGATGTGCTTGTCGTTGATCTTTACACCCTGGAGACGGTACACCTCCTGGATCTCGTTCAGCAGGTACTCCTGCACGGCACGCGGCCCACGGATCTGAAGGATGTCGTGGGGGTTGATCGGCCCCTCGGACAACCGGTCGCCGGCGCGCACCCGGTCTCCTTGGTGGACACGCATGTGCTTCCCGATGGGCACCGGGTAACCCCTTTCGGGTCCGGTGTCGGGCTCAACGATGACTTCGCGTTTGCCCCGCTTGATGTCACCGAAGCGGACCACACCGTCGATCTCCGTGATGACGGCGGGATCCTTGGGACGGCGCGCCTCGAACAGCTCCGCCACCCTCGGCAAGCCACCCGTGATGTCGCGGGTCTTGTAGACCTCGCGGCTGATCTTGGCGATCGTGTCGCCCGGGCTGACTTCGGTCCCGTCCGCGAGCGTGAGCTGCGCGCCCACCGGGATGATGAACTCCCGCAGCGTCTCCGCCTTCTTGGTCTTCTTGCAGATCTGGATCGTCGGGTGCAGGCGCTTGTCACGATCTTCGATGATCGTCATCTGCCTCCGGCCCGTCGACTCATCCAACTCCTCACGCATCGTCTGCTCTTCGATGATGTCGACGAAGCGGATCACGCCACCCGCATCAGCCACGATGGGCTCGGAGTAGGGATCCCAACTGAAGAGCATATCGCCCGCCACGACCGACTGATCTTCCTCGACTGAGAGCGTGGCACCGTACGGAACCGACAGCCGGCTCCGAGTCTGTCCCTCAGGCGTCTTGAGGATGATCTGCCCCTCGCGAGAGGTTACGATACACTCGTCGTTCGGAGTGTCGACGAGCGTCACGCGATCGAGCTGGACGACGCCGTCGATCTTGGACTTGCGCTGCGTCTGCGCCGCGATACGGGCGGCCGTTCCACCAATATGGAAGGTGCGCAGCGTGAGCTGAGTGCCCGGCTCACCGATGGACTGGGCGGCCAAGATGCCCACGGCCTCACCGAGATCGACTATCTTCATGGTCGCCAGGTTTCGGCCGTAGCACGTGCGGCAAAGCCCGCGCTTGGACTCACACGTGAGTACCGAACGGATCTTCACCATCTGGATGCCCGCGTCTTCGATGTAGTCCGCGGCTTCCTCCAGGATCAACGAACCGGCCTCTACGATCCGTTCACCGTCGATCGGGTCGTAGACGTCCTCGAGAGCCACGTTCCCCACGATGCGATCCTTCAGCGGCTCGATGATGTCCTCGCCCTCCTTGAGCGCCACCATCTCGAGTCCGAGAATCGTCGAGCAATTTTCCTGCGTGATCGTCATGTCTTGCGCGATGTCGACAAGCCGCCGGGTCAAGTAACCCGCGTCCGCCGTCTTGAGTGCGGTGTCGGCCAGCCCCTTCCGCGCGCCGTGTGTCGAGATGAAGTACTCGACGACCGACAGGCCCTCACGGAAGTTGGACTTGATCGGGCTCTCGATGATCTCACCAATACCACCGGTGAGCTTCTTCTGCGGCTTCGCCATGAGCCCGCGCATGCCGGCCAACTGACGCATCTGGTCGCGGTTACCGCGGGCGCCGGACGTCATCATCATATACACCGGATTGAAGCCGTCCTTGGACCGCTCGAGGTGGCGTACCATGGCGTCGGCCACATCGTTGTTGGCATGGGTCCAGGTATCGATGACCTTGTTGTAGCGCTCGCCGTTCGAGATGAAACCGTTCGCGTAGGCGCGCTGGAAACGGGTCACCTGCTCCTCGGCGTCCTTGAGGATTTGGATCTTCTCGCTCGGCACCTCGAGATCGGCGATCCCCACGCTGACGCCACCCATTGTGGCGTAGCGGAACCCGAAGTCCTTGAGGTCGTCCAAGAACTCCGTGGTGTGGCTCATGCCGACCGTCGTGAAGCAGTCGAAGATCAGATCCCCGAGCTGCTGCTTGCCGAAGGTCTGGTTGAAGAAGCCGAGCTCCTTCGGGATGATGGAGTTGAAGAGCACACGTCCCGCGGTGGTCCGGTGCCACTCCCCCTCGCGGGGACCCTCCTCCTCATCGGGATTCTTGTCCGTCCAGAACCAGCACAGCCCTCTGAAGTCGAGGTGTCCGCACTCGACGGCCATCTCGACCTCGCCGAACGTCGAGAAGCGGGGCGCATCGGCGAACAGCTCGTTCAGCCCGTCTTCCGCAGCGCGGCGTTCGTTCTTCGCCACGCCCGGGTCCGCCAGTACGTCCTCGAGGTCGGAGACTCCGAGGATCGACTTTGTCAGGTAATACGAGCCGATGACCATGTCCTGCGACGGTGCGGTGACCGGACGTCCGTTGGACGGCAGCAGGATGTTGTTGCTCGCGAGCATGAGCACGCGGGCCTCGAGCTGAGCCTCGAACGAAAGCGGCAGGTGCACGGCCATCTGATCGCCGTCGAAATCGGCGTTGAACGCCGCACACACCAGCGGGTGGATTCGGATCGCCTTCCCCTCCACCAGCACCGGCTCGAACGCCTGGATGCCTAGGCGGTGCAGCGTCGGCGCGCGGTTCAGCAGGACCGGATGGTCCTTGATGATGTCCTCGAGAACTTCGTAGACCTTCGGGTCGTCCCGCTCCACGATCTTCTTGGCGCGCTTTACCGTCTCGGCCTCGCCACGCTTCTCGAGCTCATGGATGATGAACGGCTTGAACAGCTCGACGGCCATCGCCTTGGGCAGCCCACATTGGTGCAGCTTGAGCTCGGGCCCGACCACGATCACCGAGCGGCCGGAATAGTCCACGCGCTTGCCGAGCAGGTTCTGCCGGAATCGCCCCTGTTTGCCCTTGAGCATGTCGGACAGGGACTTGAGCGGCCTCTTGCCACGGCCCCGGATGGCTTTCGAGCGCCGTCCGTTGTCGAAAAGGGCGTCGACCGCCTCCTGAAGCATGCGTTTCTCGTTCCGCAGGATCACTTCCGGCGCCCGCATGTCGATGAGCTTCTTGAGCCGGTTGTTCCGGTTGATCACCCTGCGATACAGATCGTTCAGGTCCGACGTGGCAAAGCGTCCGCCATCCAGCGGCACGAGGGGACGCAGGTCGGGCGGAATGACCGGGATCACCGGCATGATCATCCACTCGGGACGGTTGCGGGAGTCCGGGTTCCGTCCGGAGTTGCGCAGCGCATCCACGACCTTGAGCCTCTTGAGCTTCTTCTTCTTGCGGTGCTGTGAGGTCTCGGTCGCAATCTCGATGCGCAGCCATGCGGCCAGCCGATCGAGTCCCTTCCCGTCGGAGTTGCGGTCCTTGATCCTCTTCGTGGGCGTGTCCAGCATCTGTAGAATCGTGCGCGCAGCCTCGGCACCGATCTCGGCCCGGAACGCCTCGTCGCCCTCTTCGCGAGACTTCACGCGGAGGTCGTAATACTCATCCTCATCGAGAAGCTGCTGGAACTCGACGTCCTGCTTGCCGGGATGCGTCACCACGTACGACGCGTAGTAGATGACCTTTTCCAGGTCGCGGAGCGTCATGCCGAGCAGGTACCCGAGTTGGCTCGGGAGCGTCTTGAAGAACCAGATGTGGACGACCGGAACCGCCAACTCGATATGGCCCATCCGCTCGCGGCGCACCTTGGACAAGGTGACCTCGACGCCACACCGGTCACATACGTGCCCTCTGAAGCGAATACGCTTGAACTTTCCGCAGTGGCACTCCCAGTCCTTTACCGGACCGAAGATGCGCTCACAGAACAGGCCATCTCGCTCCGGCTTGAAGGAGCGGTAGTTGATAGTCTCGGGCTTCGTTACCTCACCATACGACCACGACCGGATCTCCTCGGGAGACGCGATTTTGATCTGAATGAAGTCGAAGTCGGCCGAGCGCTGATCTCGCGACCTTGGGAAATCGATCATGCTGGATGCATCCCGTCGGGTTGGGTGTCCTTAAGTGCGAACGCTGCCACCGTCATCCTATTCATCGCTCCCCAGCGTGACGCTGAGGCCGAGAGCCTGTAGCTCTTTCACCAACACGTTGAATGACTCCGGTATGCCGGGCTGAGGCAGGTTATCGCCCTTCACGATGGCCTCGTAGACCTTCGAGCGGCCGGTTACGTCGTCGGACTTGACTGTCAGGATTTCCTGAAGCGTGTGCGCCGCGCCGTACGCCTCGAGCGCCCACACCTCCATCTCCCCGAAACGCTGGCCGCCGAACTGCGCCTTACCGGCCAGAGGCTGCTGCGTAACGAGCGAGTACGGCCCGATGCTCCGGGCGTGGATCTTGTCGTCGACCAGGTGGCTGAGCTTCAGCATGTAGATGCAGCCTACCGTGATCGCAGAATCGAACCTGCGTCCGGTACGGCCATCCCTGAGCCAGATCTTACCGGTCTCCAGGATGTCCGCGGCGGCCATGAACTCGGTAGCGGCGGCTTCGAGTCCCCCATCGAAGTTTTGCTTCCGGTTGAGCCGCGCGATCTCCGGAAATTCTTCGGAAAATTTCTTGTCACGGCTCTTGGAAAGCTCCTTCGCGGCCTCGATTATGTAGTCCTTGATGCCCGTGAAGATGGCCTTCTGATCCTTGGTCATCTTGAGGCCGAGGAACGCGTCCAGACTACGGCCCACTCCGGGTTCGCGGCCGCCGTTGCTCGCGCCGTTGCTTCCCAACTCGGGCGGCAGCTCCACCGCGAGCTCGAGAAGGGTCTCGACCGTCTGTGCGCTCAACTCGGGCACCGGGGTCTCGAGATCCAGCGCCTCGGCGGCCCATCGGATCGCCGCAATCTTCAGAAGGAGGCCGACCTCGGTTTCGGAAGCCCCCTGGAATACGGGTGTCTTCGCCTCGAAGCCCAGGACCCGAGCGGCCCACCCCAGATGTGTCTCCAGGATCTGGCCCACGTTCATTCGCGATGGCACCCCCAGCGGATTGAGAACGATCTCCACGGGTGTGCCGTCGGGCAGGAACGGCATGTCCTCTTCAGGCGCGATCCGCGCTATGATGCCCTTGTTGCCGTGTCGGCCGGCCATCTTGTCGCCCACCGATAGCTTGCGCTTCTGGGCGAGGTAAACCTTGGCCAACTGGACGACGCCCGGCGGCAACTCATCGGGCTGGAAGACCTTGTCGATCTGCTCTTCGGTCTTGTCCCGCACACGATCCACCCGCCGCTGCGCCTCTTCGACAACGCGGCGGACCTTCTCGCTCGACACCTTGTTCTTCAGCTTGAGTGTACCGAGGTCCACCGTCCTGAGGGAAAGCTTCTCCAACACGTCGTTGGTGAACCTGGTGCCCGTCTCGAGGAGCGGCTCCACGGTGCCCTTCTTGAGGCACAGCGCCACCGTTTGGAGGCGCAGCAGTTCGCGCAATTCCTCATCCCGGGCATCGTTGATCCGGGTGATTTCGTCACGTTCTTGCTGCCGGAACTCACCGATCTTGCCGCCGTGCTCCTTCTCGAGAAGAGGATCGTCGATGCGCCTCGAGAAGATCTTCACGTCGATGACCGTCCCGTTCATGCCCGGGGGCACGCGCAGGGACGAGTCCTTCACATCCTTGGCCTTCTCGCCGAAGATCGCGGTAAGCAGCTTTTCTTCGGGAGAAAGCTCGGTCTCGCCCTTCGGCGTGATCTTGCCCACCAGGATGTCGCCGCTCGACACTCGCGCCCCGATACGGACGATGCCCCGCTCGTCGAGGTCCACCAAGCTCTCTTCCGCCACATTCGGGATCTCGCGGGTGATTTCCTCCATACCCCGCTTGGTGTCCCGGACGTGCAACTCGAGCTCTTGAATGTGGATCGATGTGAATGCGTCGTTCTTCACCAGCTTCTCGCTGATGACGATGGCGTCCTCGAAGTTGTATCCGTACCACGGCATGAACGCGACCAGGACGTTACGCCCCAGCGCCAACTCACCGTTGTCGGTGCTCGGCCCGTCGGCGATGATGTGGCCCGACTTGATCTTCTGGCCGACCTTCACGAGCGGCCGTTGGTTGATGGCCGTGTCTTGGTTGGTGCGCCAGAACTTCTTGAGCCTGTACCGGTCGTACTGGGCGAGCTTGGCCAACGGATGCTCTCCGCTGCCCGGCTTCACGGACCCGGTGTCGACGACGATCTCGTCCGCGGTGACCTGAACGATCCGACCCCCCCGGCGCGCGGTGATGACCGCCCCGGAGTCGCGGGCGACCTTGAACTCCAGGCCCGTACCCACGAGGGGTGCGTCCGTGTACAGCAGTGGCACGGCCTGCCGCTGCATGTTCGAGCCCATGAGGGCCCTGTTGGCATCGTCGTGCTCGAGGAAGGGAATCAGCGCCGCCGCGACCGAAACCAACTGGTCGGGGGCGACGTCCATGAAGTCGATGTCCGCGGGCCTGAGCAGCGGGAAGTCGCCCCGCTCACGACACAGGACGAACTCATTTACGAAGTTGCCCTTGTCGGTGATCGGCGCGTTGGCCTGCGCGATGCGCGCCGCCTCTTCCTCGTTGGCACTCAACCACACCAGCTTGGTGGTGACCCTGCCCTTGGTCACCACGCGGTACGGCGTCTCCACGAAGCCCAGCTCATTGATGCGAGCATAGGTCGCAAGCGACGTGATGAGCCCGATGTTGGGACCCTCGGGCGTCTCGATCGGGCACATCCGGCCATAGTGTGAGTAGTGCACGTCGCGAACCTCGAACCCGGCGCGCTCGCGCGTCAGGCCGCCCGGCCCCAAGGCGCTCAGGCGCCGCTTGTGGGTCATCTCCGCCAGCGGGTTCGTCTGGTCCATGAACTGGCTGAGCTGCGACGACCCGAAGAACGCTTGGATGACCGCCGACACCGTGCGCGCGTTGACCAGCGCATCGATGTTGACCTTCTCCGGGTCGGTGTTGATGGACATGCGCTCTTTCACGAGCCGCGCCATTCTGGACAGCCCGACGGAGAACTGGTTGGCGATCAACTCGCCGACCGTACGAACCCGGCGGTTGCCGAGATGATCGATATCATCGGTGGTGCCCCTGCCCTCGCTGAGGTTCAGCAGGTAGCGGAGGATCGCGATGAAGTCATCCTTCGTGAGCGTCGCTTGGGTCCGGGGCACGTCCATACCCAGGCGCTGGTTGATCTTGTACCGCCCCACACGACCAAGGTCATACCGCTTGGGATCGAAGAACACGCGTTCCAGAGCAGCCCGTGCCGTCTTCATGTTGGGGGCGTCACCGGGCCGGAGCAGCGAGTAAATCGCGTGAAGCGCCTCGTCCTCGCTGGTGGTGGGGTCCTTCTTGATCGTGTTCTTGATGATCGGGCTCTCACCGCGGCCCGTGTCCGCCTCGCTCGCATAAACCTTGATCTTCTTGACCTTGGCGCGATCGAGCAGTTCCGACACCTCCTCGTCGATCTCGGTCGACTCCTCGACGAGGATCTCGCCCGTATCGGGATCGACAATCTCCTCGGCGAGCACGGAGCCGAAGATCTCACGAACCCCGTGCTGGTCGGGCTTCCCGACCTTGACGGATTTGGTGGTGAAGAAGAGTCGGTAGATCTCGGCGTCGGTGCCGTACCCGAACGCACGCAGGAGCGCCGTGGCCGGGAACTTCTTCTTCTTGTCGATATGGACGTAGCAGATGTGGTTGATGTCGATGGTGAACTCGACCCACGACCCACGGAACGGGATGATCCTCGCGCTGTGGAGCTTCGACCCGTTCGGGTGGATGTTCTCTTCGAACACCACTCCGGGGGACCGGTGGAGCTGGCTCACTACGACACGCTCGGCCCCGTTGATGATGAAGGTGCCGAGGGCGGTGAGCAGCGGCAGATCGCCGAGGTAGACCTCTTTCTCGATGATGTCGCCGGGACGGCGCTCGCCATCCTCTAGATCCTCCCACACGATGAGGCGCAGCATCGCCTTGAGCGGCGACGCGTACGTCATGTCGCGCTCTATGCACTCCTCGACCGAGTACTTGGGTTCGCCAAGCGAGGCCGAAACGTACTCGAGCGTGAAGTTCTGGTTCGTATCCGATATCGGGAAGATCTCGGCGAACACACGATCGAGCCCAAAATCCCACGGATCGTTCGGATCGGTCGGCTGTTCGACCAGCTTCTCGAAGGACCGAAGCTGCACATCGAGCAGGTTCGGCATCGGCATGACCCGACCGAGCTTGGCAAAGCTTACGATCGGCCTGGCATCGTTTCGGCTATCCAACGGGTGTCCCCCTTCTGCGGGCATCACTCGACTGCGAGCGGCCCGTCAGGCTTGATTCCACTACGTACGCAACACCAAAAGCCCCGCCGCTCACGCGACCGGGTGTATTCATGTCCCCCTCAGAGGATTTATTTGAGAGCAACAGTCGCGCCCACGTCCTCGAGCTTGCCCTTGATCTCCTCGGCCGCGGCCTTGCTCAGCGCTTCCTTGACCGTGCTCGGGGCACTGTCGACGACTTCCTTAGCCTCCTTGAGCCCCAGGCTGGTGACCTCGCGGACCACCTTGATCACCTGAATCTTCTTGTCGCCGACTCCCTCGAGAACGACGTCGAATTCGTCCTTCTCGGCCTCGGCCGCCTCGCCGCCGACCGCAGCGCCCGGCATGGCCATCGGCGCAGCCATCGCGGTGACGTTGAATTTGTCTTTGAACTCATCGACGAACTCAGAGAGCTCGAGGACCGTCATGCTACCGATCGTCTCGAGAAGTTCTTCGTGATTGCTTGCCATGTTCCCGATTCTCCTTAAGTCACGCGGCCTTGGCCGGCGGTGGGTAAATTCCGAGTTGGTATTCCGTGTGGATCATGAGCCGGATTACGACTCCTCCCCCTCTTTTTGGCTCTTGAGAGCGTCCAGGACACCAGCCATCTCCTGGATCTTCCCTTCGAGCGCGCTCGCCAGTGCCGCCATCGGCGCCTCCAAGGCACCGGCCAGCGCCGCCAGCAACTGCGGGCGCGGGGGAAGCTTGGCCAGCTTTTGTATCTCCTCCACCGACACCAGCGCATTGTCCATCACGCCAATCTTGAAGACCGGCTTGTCGTCGTGTGCCTTGGCGAAGTCCACGAGCGCTTTCGCGGGCTCCACGGGTCCTTCGTATCCGAGGACCACGCCCGTCGGCCCGAGCAGGCTGTCGCCCAGGTCCGGGAGGTCGAGCTCCTCGATGGCCAGCTTGGCCAGGCGGTTCTTCACAACGAGGTATTCGGCGCCGGTCTCCTTGAGGCGCTGGCGCAACTCGGTCATCGACTTGACGTCGAGGCCGGTGAAGTCGGTGAGGTACAGCACCGGCGCGCCCTTCACCTTGTCACGGAATTCGGTGACGAAGGCCTCTTTTTCGGGCTGATTCATGAGCCGCTCCGCCGGTAAAGGTTCGGATCGATCGCCACACCGGGACCCATCGTGCTAGAGATCGTGACGCTCCGCACGTAGGTCCCTTTGGCTGCCGATGGCTTGGCGCGCACGATCGAGTCCATCAACGCTCCCAGATTCTCCGAGAGCTGCTCGGGCTCGAACGACACACGGCCTAT
This sequence comes from Longimicrobiales bacterium, assembly GCA_048061375.1. Classification (GTDB taxonomy): domain Bacteria; phylum Gemmatimonadota; class Gemmatimonadetes; order Longimicrobiales; family Gaopeijiaceae; genus JACZXQ01. The sequence goes on from JBGMRK010000045.1 coordinate 13,563, forward strand.
CGGGGCGTGTATGTTGCCCGTCTTGTCGACGCGATACTCGATCTTTCCGCCTTTGATCTCCTTGACGGCGCGACCGATATCGAAGGTCACCGTGCCACCCTTGGGTGTGGGCATGAGTCCCCGGGGCCCGAGAATCCGGCCGAGCGGTCCCACCTTGCCCATCATGTCGGGTGTGGCGACGCACACGTCGAAGTCGAGCCATCCGCCCTGGATTTTTTCCACGTACTCCATGCCGACATAGTCGGCTCCGGCGTCGGTCGCCTCCTTCTCTTTCTCACCCTGCGCAACGACCAACACGCGCACCGTCTTCCCTGTGCCGTGGGGAAGGACCACCGTGCCACGCACGATCTGATCGGCCTTTCGGGGATCGACACTCAGGCTGGTCGCGAGGTCTACTGTCTCGTCGAACTTGGCGAACGCCAGGTCCTTGACCATCCGGACAGCCTCATTGGGCTCGAATTTGACGCCTGCGGGCACTTTGGCCTTGGCGTCACGGAACAGCTTTCCGTGTCTTGTCATGTGTCTTGAGCCGTCTCGTATCGCCCTCCCACCCCTGGCGGCTCGCAGGTGGTGGTTTCGGGCAGTTAGCTTGCCGCTATCCGGCGACCTCGATGCCCATGGAGCGCGCCGTGCCGGCGATCATCTGAATCGCGGCGTCCACGTCCGTGGTGTTGAGGTCCGGCATCTTCGTTTCGGCGATCTCTTTGAGCTGCGCTCTGGTCACCGTCGCAACCTTCTCCCGGTTGGGCTCGCCTGAGCCCTTGGCGAGGCCCACCGCCTTCTTGAGCAACACGGACGCGGGCGGCGTCTTCGTGATGAACGTGAAGGAGCGGTCGGCATAGACCGTGATCTCCACCGGGATGATCGTTCCGGTGCTCTGCTGCGTCTTGGAGTTGAACTGCTTGCAGAACTCCATGATGTTCACGCCCTGCTGACCCAACGCTGGGCCCACGGGCGGTGCCGGGTTCGCCTGCCCCCCCGGCACGTGCAGCTTGATGAAGCCGATCACCTTCTTCGCCATTACTTACTTATCCAATCGTGGGGGCCGAGAGGCGAGGCCTCTAGTAGCCCTTGAGCTGCGTGTAGTCCAATTCCACCGAAGTGGGGCGCCCGAAGAGCGAGACCTCGACCTTCACCTTGCCCTTGTCCCCGTAGATCTCTTGTATCGTGCCCGAGAAATCGCTGAACGGTCCCTGCATGACTTCCACCGCCTGTCCGACATGGAACGGGATGTCGTCGTGGAGCCCGTCGGACTCCGTCTCGACCTCGACACCGAGGATCTTTTTGATCTCGTCGTCCCGCAGCGGCTGCGGGGTCTTGCCCGAACCCACGAACTTGATCACGCCCTGAATGTTGTTGATCGCGTGCATGGTCCTCTCATTCAGGTCCATGCTCACCAGCACATAGCCCGGGTAGAGCCGCCGGGTCACGTTCACGCGTTTTCCGTTACGGATCTCAACGATTTCCTGCGTAGGGACGAGGGCTTCACGGATCTCCCGGCTGTCGTCATCGCCAGGCTCTTCATCGATCTGGCGCTGAATCAGCTTTTGGACCTTGTTCTCGTGCCCAGAGTAGGTCTGGATCGCGTACCACGTGGACTCGTTAGTCATTCTGCTAGGCGCCGAAAATTCCCATGATGAACTCGATCACTTGCCGCGACACCAGGTCCATCAGCCAAATCACAGCAGAGATCGCAAACACGAACGCGATGACGACAATCGTCGCGTTCTTCAACTGATCCCGATCCGGCCACGTGACCTTCCGCAGCTCGTCCCAGCACTCGTCGATGAAGTCCCGAGTAGCGTGATACTTGGCCACTACGCCCATATCTACTTCGTCTCCTTATGGACGGTGTGGCTATTGCACCGACGGCAGAACTTGCGGTACTCCACCCGCTCCGGATGAATCCGCTTGTTCTTCGTCAAGCTGTAGTTCCGCTCCTCGCACTCTTTGCAAGCGAGCGTAATAGTGTCACGCGCCATAATGTCCGGCCCTTACTCTATGTTCCTGTCGCGAGTCCGCGGGAGTAGTCACCGAGCAAACACAATGGTCGGGCGATGC